>JAISHZ010000381.1 GCA_031262285.1 Lachnospiraceae bacterium
CATCTCTTCAAATTCTCTTTGCCAAAGAGTATCTTCTCCGAAAGAGTATCCATTGGTATTTTGCCGAATGGCATATAGCTCCACCAAATCTTTCGCCACCACATCCACCGCGCTGCGAACTTTTTCTTTGGTTCGCTCCCACTCTTTGGATCCTAGGCGGTTCAACTTGGGGGTTTTGGCGTCGGAGGAGGCATACTTTTGGATGACATCCAGACCCGTAGCCGGAATGTAGAGGGTTCCACCTTCACGATACTCAATTTTCAGACAGTCCCGAATGACATTCTCCATGGTCATCTTTTCGATGCCGCGATAAATCCCAAGCCCATGGCTGATATGTACGATATAATCGCCCGGCACCAATTCATGAAAATCGTTGATTTTTTGACCGTTTTGAATCTTGTGTGCTTTCTTCTTTTTCTTTTCGGTTCCGAAAATATCTGTCTCCGAAATACATACAAATTTCAAAAGCGGATATTCAAATCCTTTCGCAACGTGACCATAATATGTCACAACCTCGCCATTTTGTACTTCTCTTTGTGGATTTTCCGTATAAATCGCAGTCAACCCTTCCTCCGACAGATCCATGGCAAGTCGCTTGGCTCTCGTGCGAGAGCCGGAAAGTAATAGAACACGGTAGTCGTTTCTGCGGTAATATTTGAGATCTTTCACCAATGTCTCAAAGCTATTGTGATAAGAAGAAATATTTCTGGCAGTGATGTCATATTTATGTTGTGGGTGAAAAAGGCTGATTCTGTTCTCCATAGTCGAAAGCAGCACAATAGAGGAGTGGTGGATCTTCGCGATCGCTGTCTGCGCCTCATAGAGAATATCCGCTTGTCCGGGGAGGATATACCCTTTGCGTAAGCGGTGCTCCATACTTTCTCGAAATTCCAACTCTACCGCCGCACAATGTTCCTCAATCCTCTTGGGTTCCTCAAAGAAAAACAGCGCACCGCTCATAATCTCTTGTAGTGTCGATGGAGATTGGTAAAAATATTTCAGATAACTATCCAGATTCACGGTAGTACGCGCTTCGATCAGGCGTTCACGGATCTCCTTAACCGTCTGTGACACACGATGGGCTTCTTCCGATAAATGCTCTTTGCGAAATTGTTTTTCCAAACGTGACGCGTCGTCTTCCAGACGTTCCAATCCGCGATACAACCGATCTTGCGTCAAGACGAATTCTGCCGCCGGATACAAAACGATACTTTCAAGAGACTCGATGGAACGTTGACTCAAGATATCAAAACTACGGATAGATTCTACTTCATCTCCCCACAGTTCTACTCGATATGGATTCTCTTCCGTCAAGTCAAAAACATCCAAAATACCACCGCGAATCGAGAATTGTCCTTGACTTTCCACTTGATACTGTCGTTCATATCCCATCTCGACAAGCCGATTCGCGATCAAAGTCATATCTAAAGTCATCGATGAGCGAATCGATATGACATCCTTATCCCGATCCCAACCGATCTGCGGTGTCATCAATGCCGAAAAAGTCGTCACGACTGTACAGTCCGTTCCCTCCGCCAGTCTGCGAAGGACTGCCACGCGCTCTTTCGTGAGTCGATTCCCTTGGATATCTGCTTGAAAGAAGATCAGATCCTTCGCAGGATACAACATGACATGTCGGTCATAAAATTTGTATTCCTCATAAATCTCTTTGGCGCGCAAATCATTGTATGTCACAATCGCTTTGACTTTGTGGTGCTGACCTAATCCATAAACCATATGAAGTTTCTGGGAATCAACAAGACCCGTCAAAGAAAGAAGTGCATCTCCTCTCTGGATTGATTGCTCCATCGTATCGTAATTTGCCAATTCTCTAAGTGGTGCCAACAGAGCTTGCATACAAAACCTCCTCGGGATATCGCCTTTTACGCACTGTGTTCCTTGTTTTTGACATTAAATCGATTCATGGCAGGCTCTATCCGACCTTGTATAATCATCCGAACTGCTTCGACTGCAATCAAGACAGCTTCCGCTATCAAGGGCTTCTCTTTGGGTTGAAAATGTCCCGTAACATACTCTGCCAACTCTTGATATTCGTGCTCGCCCACACCAATGCGTATCCGCATGAATTCTTGATGTCCGAGCGCTTCTATCACGCTTTTTAATCCGTTATGCCCTCCCGCACTTCCTTGCTTGCGTATTCGGATCTGTCCAAGAGGCATATGAATATCATCGGAGAGCACCAACAATTGACTCCTACTATCTATCCGGTAATATTCCGTCAATTCTCTGACACTCTCGCCGGAGAGATTCATATAGGTCTGCGGTTTGGCCAGTATGACTTTTTGCTCGTCCAAGATACAATTTGATATGAGTGCTTTGTGTTTGCATGTGATGATCTTGCACTTATTTTGTTTTGCAATCTCGTCAATCACTTCGAATCCTGCATTATGTCTTGTATTATCGTACTTTTTGCCCGGATTGCCCAGACCAACGATCACAAACATTTCTTTATCCTACCTTCCGTACCAAATACGATGTACCTATTCACGCCTTTGGTGTTGGCGTTGGCGGTTGTATTTCTTACATCTGATCAGAAAAAAGCGGTATGCTCATCCACACCGCTTTTGTACACACAATTTGCATTCATGAAAAATATGTTCGCCTATTCTGTGATCTGCATTGCCAACACTTTCTCATATTGTTCCAAAATGGTTCTTTGTACGATGTCCCGCGTATCAGAGTTGATCGGATGTGCGATGTCTCGATACTCTCCATCCGTTCCTTTTTTACTGGGCATCGCGATAAAAAGCCCCTTTTCCCCTTCAATTACTTTGATGTCATGAACGACAAATTCATCGTCCAACGTGATGGAAACAATTGCTCTCATCTTGCCTTCTTTGGTGATTTTACGAACACGTACATCTGTAATTTGCATTGTAGTACCTCCTTGCTGAAAAATTGCTTAGATCACGTATCTTTCATTACGCTCAACCACAACTTTGATACTACCCTCTCCTACATAGTAAGAATTAGCGCGAATTGTATCCCTGCTTTCAACAATGCAATTTTCAATATAAGAATTGTCGCCAATATACACATCATTCAAAATAATGGAATTCTTCACGACACAGTGATTGCCTACATAACTTTTCTTAAAAATGACCGAATTCTCTACAGCACCGTTGATAATGCAGCCGCTTGATATCAAACTGTTCTTGATGGAAGCACCCACATTGTACTTCGCAGGTGGTAAATCATCTACTTTAGAATAAATATCAGGGTACTCTTTAAAGAAATATCTTCTGACTTCCGGATTCAGAAAATCCATGTTCGCTGCAAAATAGTCTTCCACAGAAGCGATATTGCACCAATATTCCTTCATCTTATAGGCAAAGATCTTTTTGCTTTCTTTGTAACGAATCAATATGTCTCTGACAAAATCATAGCGGTCTTCCGCAATACAACGTTCAATCATTTCAATCAACTGCCGTCTGCGAATCACATAAATACCGCAGGATATCGTCGCGCCGTCGTCATTGGACTGAAGCAGCTTCTCTTCAAAACCGACGATTCGATTCTCCTCATTCATTCGTATGGTGCCGAACCGTTCCACATTCGTACCGGGCGCAACATCACGACAAACCACTGTAATATCTGCTTTCTTTTCGATGTGGTACTCCAGAACTTTATTGAAATCCATTTTGTAAACACCATCGCCCGATGCGATGACCACATACGGTTCATGGCTGCTCTTTAAGAAAGACATATTCTGTGCAATCGCGTCTGCTGTTCCTCGGTACCAATTCGTATTGTCTGCTGTCACAGCCGGTGTGAATACATACAAGCCACCTTGTTTGCGTCCAAAATCCCACCATTTCGATGAACTCAAGTGTTCGTTCAAACTCCGTGCATTGTACTGGGTGAACACCGCTACTTTTTGGATGTGCGAATTGGACATATTGCTGAGGGTAAAATCAATGCTTCGGTAACTTCCCGCTATGGGCATGGCACAAATGGCTCTTTTGAGCGACAACGCACCCATCCGGTGATTGTTGCCTCCTGCTAAAATCACTCCTATCGCTCTCATATCAGCTCCCATCTACGCGCCTTTTGCGCGTTCTATCGCGTTTTTGGCGCTTTTATTCGCATGATTTGATCAAAGATTTGCCGCTTGGCAAGCAGGCATTCTCATATTCATCGATTGATGTCTGACCGAATATGACCGTATTCTTTCCTACCTTGACTCCTGTCGGGATCTCGCTCTTTTCTCCAATCGTGACCAATCCGTTCGCATAGATATGTGGCGCAGTATCATTGGGGACTTCTGCTCCTATCCCTAATTCCACGGAGTCTCCGATGATCGTATTCTCCGCGATGATCGCTTTGTTGATCTGACAGTTCTCTCCGATCGTCACTTGGTTCATGATGATGGAATCTCGAACCACACTTCCTTTTGCGATAACCACACCGCAGCCGATTACTGAATTGTATACTTCCCCAAAAATATCACTACCTTCTCCGATAATACTGCGTTCCACCACGCTGGTGTCCGCTATATACTGTGGCGGTAAAATCTCGCTTTTCGTATAAATCTTCCAATACTCTTCATATAAATTGAACTCAGGTACAATATCAATCAACTCCATATTGGCTTCCCAATATGACGCTAAGGTTCCAACATCTTTCCAATATCCGGAGAATTCATAGGCATATAGAGGTGCGCCTTTTTCATGACAATAGGGTATGACGTGTTTACCAAAGTCGAGCGCCGGTTGATCAGACATCCGAATCAAGGCGTCTTTTAAGATTTTCCAATTGAAAATGTAGATTCCCATACTTGCCAGATTGCTTCTGGGATGTTCCGGCTTTTCTTCGAACTCAACGATCTTGTGCTGCTCGTCGGCGATCATGATCCCGAAGCGGCAAGCTTCTTCCATCGGTACGGGCATGACCGCGATGGTAACATCCGCTTTGTTTTGTTTGTGAAAATCCAGCATTACTTCATAGTCCATTTTGTAGATATGGTCCCCGGACAAAATCAATACGTAGTCCGGATTCATGCTTTCCATGTAATCTAAATTTTGATAGATCGCATTTGCCGTCCCCGTATACCATTCACTATTGGAACTCTTTTCATACGGCGGTAGGACGGTCACACCTCCGATATTACGATCCAAATCCCATGGAATCCCAATTCCGATATGCGTATTGAGACGAAGGGGTTGATACTGCGTCAGCACGCCCACTGTGTCTACACCGGAATTGATACAGTTAGACAGTGGAAAATCGATAATTCTGTACTTCCCTCCAAATGCAACGGCAGGCTTTGCCATTTTTGAAGTCAGTACACCCAAACGACTTCCCTGCCCTCCCGCCAAGAGCATAGCGATGATTTCCTTTTTGATCATTTCCTCACCTCGCAGCTTTTTTCTAAGATCATTCACCGGAGACACAAAACAACAGCATTTTGATTCCGCTTTTCTATTCCGCTTCTTCGCGGTTCAAATGTTGTTTTCTCTTTCTGGTATGAGTATAGCATACGAAAACTAAAAAGTGAATGCTCTTTGTACAAAAAACAATACTTTTTTCCTATTTTCTTTTTCAAATCTCACAATTTTTTCGGTATTTTTGTTTTCTTTTTGTGGATTTCATCCAATATAATTGAGTTGGCTACTGTTTGTCAAGTGGTTTTCATAGCAAAAGTGTTGTTTGTTGTTGTTATTCGTTGTAATTTACGTGATCGGCGATGTACGTTAAGGGCGGTGTATCCCGGACGAACCGTACAGGGTGGGGGAGTTTGGGGTGCTTGTCTCTCTAAGCGTTCCGATGAGCCCGGGCAGCAAAAATGAGCGCACAAGCAGGCGCTCATTTTCACTTGGTCTCATCTCCACAGAACGAAAAGCACCCCAAACTCCCCCGCTCTGTACGGTTCTGTGCATTGATAAGTCGATATCAAACATCATATATACGCCAGTCACACCCCAAGCTTTGTGCGGTGCGGTACATTGATAAACACTAAACGTAGATCGGCGAACGCGTTAATTGTAACCACGATTGCTGCTATTCACATTTCGCCGAAACAACACATATGATACAAAGAACTCTTTGAAAATGAATTTGTTTTTAGTTTGTGAAAATTTCATATCCAACACGTGAATTTACGTATAAAATTGCAGAGTGAAAAGTGTGGAATTGTGGCTACGCGCCTACAAACCCTTCGGTCTCTGAATATTCATATGAATACTTGTCGACAATGATCTGATGAAAATGCTTCTCATACCTCAAGCTCCCCAAGAGTCTGCAAGTTTTATGCGGTAAATAACACTCTTTGAAAATGAATTTGTTTTTTAGACGTAAACTGGGTATAATGTGTCATGATCCGAAACGCGGATATCATATGATAGGAACCAAGAATGGCTTTCTATCATCGATTGACGGCGCAAAAGCAGCTTCTCATAAGATATATTTTGGAAGAATCGAGGGTAATATTTCATGGAGCAGATCGATTTTCGCCATCCTTGTCGTGTCTTTTTTGTCGGCATAGGCGGCATCAGTATGAGTGCTTTGGCAGAAATTCTTTCACTTTGGGGATTTACGGTGTCCGGTTCTGATAGCCAACGGTCTCCTGTGACGGATTCGTTAGAGGAAAAAGGCATCCATGTATGGATTGGACAGCGTAAGGAAAACATTACCGCACAGATTGATCTGGCGATTGAAACGAGTGCTATACAGCCGAATAATCCGGAGTACTTAGCGATTCGTGAGTTGGGTATCCCTTGTTTGTCCAGAGCGGATCTGCTTGGGCAGATCATGAAAAACTATGAGACCGCGATCGCGGTAAGTGGTACCCACGGTAAAACGACGACCACTTCTATGATTGCTGAACTGTTGATGGCTTGTGACTATGATCCAACCGTTTTGGTCGGAGGGATGTTGCCTTCTATCGGTGGTAATCTTCGCATCGGCAAGTCTTGTTATTTTCTTACGGAAGCTTGTGAATATACCAATAGTTTTTTAAGCTTTTTCCCCAAGATCGGTATTATCTTAAATATAGAAGAGGATCATCTCGATTATTTTGATGGCATCGATCATATTCGTGCCTCTTTTCATGCGTTTGCACGTTTGGTTCCGCAAGATGGTATTTTGATCGTAAATGGAGATATTCCGGATGTGTCCCAACTTACAAGAGATTGTTTGTGCGAAGTATTGACATTTGGGCAAGATCCATCCAATGATTACCAGATTACGACATATTCGTTTGCCGACACCGGAGAAAGTGCTTTTACATTACGCAAACCCAATCATGAATCTACTACACTTTCTCTCGTAGTCCCGGGTTTGCACAATATTTATAATGCTGCGGCCGCTTTTGTGTTGGCGGATCGTATAGGGATCCCCTCTGAGACCGCCGCCGATGCATTGAAACATTTTCGGGGAACCAAAAGAAGGTTTGAACGTAAGGGTGAGATCGGTGGGGTCAGTATTGTTGATGATTACGCGCATCACCCAACCGAGATAGTGGCGACTCTTACTGCAGCAAAGCAATACGGTTATCGCCAAATTTGGTGTGTGTTTCAACCGCACACTTATACCAGAACAAAGAAGTTCCTTTTACAATTTGCGGAAGCGCTTGCGCTTGCGGATCATATCGTGTTGGCGGATATTTATGCTGCCAGAGAAACCGATACTTTAGGGATTAGTTCAGTTGACTTACTAGATCAGCTTGTAGCTCTTGGAAAGGATTGTCATCATTTTTCTACCTTTGATGAAATCGAAATTTATCTATTGGAAAATTGCACGAAGGGAGATTTGTTAATAACTATGGGCGCGGGAGATATCGTGAAAGTAGGCGAAATGCTTCTCGGTCCCACATAATCCACAGTATCCACTTTTCCACAGATGTTCATGCGAAAACGGCTGTGAATAAACCACTTATTCTTTTCTTGATTTGAGCCGCTTTTACGAAGTTATCAACCAAATCCACATTTCCACATTTCCAAAAGCCTCGATTTTGCGCTGATAATTCGTTGAAATTACCATTCCTTTTTACAAAACGCTATGCTAAAATGACCGTGGCTTGAGACAACCGGAAAAGAAAGGGGCGATACTATGGCGGAACTCATTATTTATCGTGATCAATATGTGGATTCCACCGTGATATCCAACCGTTTTATTGATGAATATATGAAGGATGCAAATGATGCCCAACTAAAGGTCTATTTGTTTTTGATCCGTATGCTGAGCGCGAATCGACCAACTAGTATTTCTGATATTGCAGATCGATTTAACCATACCGAAAAAGACATTCTACGTTCATTAAAATATTGGGAAAAGATGCATCTTTTATCTCTTGAATTTGATTCGGAAAAGAATCTTCGCGCCATTCACTTAATTGATTCGCACAATCCGGCGGCGACTGCTCATACGAACATCGAATCTTCTGTTGTGACTTCGATGACAGCTATGACAGATACACCGGCGATGACTTCTATGACAGCTATGGCAAACGCTCCAGCGATGACTTCGATGACAAATGCTTCAACTTTGACTTCTATGACAAACGCTCCGACTATGACTTCGATGACAAACTCGCCAGCTATGACTTCGATGACAAATGCTCCGACTATGGCTTCGATGACAAACGCTCCGATTATGGCTTCGATGACAAATGCTACGGCTATGGCATCGATGACAGCGGCGACAGCTATGACTTCGATGCCATCCATGACAGCGGCAATTGCTCATTCGATCGATGATCCTTCTGTTGTGCCTGCTGTTACGACGGTGCCTTCTTGTTTTCAAAAGCCTATTTATTCCCTTGATCAATTGGGGAAGTTCAAAAATCAACAGGATATGCAGCAATTAATGTTTATCGCGGAATCTTATGTCGGCAGACCTTTGACGCAAGCGGAAATGAAGTGTATTCTTTATTTTAAAGATGTCCTCAAATTTTCAGATGATTTGGTCGATTACTTGATTCAATATTGCATAGATCAAGGTAAAAAAGATTTTCGTTACATAGAAAAAGTAGCTCTCAACTGGGCACAAAGCGCGATTACCACACCCAAACAAGCGAGAGAGTTTTCATTACGCTATGACAGGAACGTATATGAAATTATGAATGCCTTGGGTAAGGACAATTCCCCGACCCTCAAGGAAATGGAATATATCAACCGATGGACCAAGGAATACGCTTTTGCACCGGAGCTTATTAAGGAAGCTTGCGAGCGGACCGTACTTGCGACGGACAAACATCGGTTTGAATACGCAGAACAGATCTTGAGCAGTTGGAAAAAAGAAAACGTTAAAAACAAAGCTGATGTGACGCGCATGGATGATCTTTACCGCCAAAAAGCGCGTGTGTCACAAAACAAAGTTACTTCATCTAATAAGTTTAATCAATTTACACAACGAACCTATGACTTTGATCAGTTAGAAAAAGAGATTTTAAGTAATTAAGGTACGCGTTTATATCGGTTACGATGCAAGCCAACGCTCAGAGGGGATATTATGCCGCTTACAAACGCACAGTTTGGGATTATCATGCGTGGTTACGAAGCGCGCCAACTAAAGAATCACCAATTGGAACGAAGTCGAAGAGACGACGTGTATGAGAAGATTCCCGCTTATCGTGAACTGGATGAGGCAATCGGGAACCTTTCACTTGCACGCTATGTTCAAACAATGAAAGCGCAGGATTCCTCACCCGAGGAATATCACCATACGATATCCACCATCACCATGCAAAAGCGTCAGCTTCTTGTCAAGCATGGTTTCTCACCCTCTTATTTGGATCGTATCTACGACTGTCCCGACTGCGAAGACAGTGGTTTCGTGCGCTTAGGTACCTCAGAAGAAGAGACAAGCACCAAATGTCATTGCTTTTATGCCCAAGAGATTGATCTACTGTATCAGCAGTCCAACCTCAAAGAAACTTTGAAAAAGAACAATTTCGAAACGCTTTCATTTGATTTTTACGAAGGGGAAGACTTGATACGGTTTCGCAAAGCCGCTGATGCCAGTCGCGGATTTGCCGATTCTTTCTCGCAGGTTTATCGTAACCTGTATTTTTATGGCGCGGTAGGCACGGGAAAAAGCTTTTTGTCGGAATGTATCGCAGAAAAAGTGATGAGAAGTGGTTTTTCCGTTCTTTACTTTTCGGCTGTTCAATTTTTTGAACATTTGTCGTATCAAGCGTTTGACGCAAAAGATAAGAGCGAATCCTCTCGTTTCCACGAAGATATGATCGCCTGTGATCTCTTAATCATTGATGATTTGGGTACGGAATTGATTAACGCTTTTGTCAATTCACGGCTTTTTTCTTGTTTAAATGAACGTGACCTTCGCCACAAAGCGACCGTCATTTCGACCAATTTGGATCTGAAAAATGTACAAGCGCTTTACTCGGAACGCATCTTTTCCCGAATATCCAGTCATTTTGACATTTATAAGCTAACCGGCCCTGACATACGCATGATAAAGAAGTATCAGGCAAACAGAAAGTGAGGATTACATCTATGCCAAACCGCGAGGAAAAGCGCAACTTAGAAACGATACCTGTTGGGTCTCTTGGTATCATCCCTCTTGAAGGCTGTATGACGCTTGGCAAGAAGATTGATCAATATCTTGTGAAGTGGCGGACGCAACGAGAAAGTGAACACAAAGACTCCTTGGCTTTTTCCGGATATCAACGCGATTCTTATATGTTAAACGCCAAAGTGCCCAGATTTGGTTCGGGAGAAGCCAAAGGAGTGATCTTGGAGTCGGTTCGAGGCACAGACTTGTATTTGCTCGTAGATGTGTGCAATTACAGTCTCACCTACTCTTTGTGTGGGCATGAGAATCGTATGTCTCCGGATGATCATTATCAAGATTTGAAACGTTTGATCGCTGCTGTGGGTGGAAAAGCCAGAAGAATCACTGTAATTATGCCTTATTTATATGAGAGTCGCCAACACAAACGCACCGCCAGAGAGTCGCTAGACTGTGCGTTGGCCTTACAGGAGCTTGTTCACATGGGTGTGGACAATATCATTACTTTTGACGCTCATGATCCTCGTGTGCAAAATGCGATTCCTCTTCATGGATTTGAAACAGTCGTACCGGCGTATCAATTTGTGAAAGGATTACTGCGTAACGAACCGTCACTTTCGATCGATTCTGATCATATGATGGTGATCAGTCCCGATGAAGGCGGGATGAGTCGCGCCATTTATATAGCGAATGTTCTTGGTCTCGATATGGGTATGTTTTATAAGCGCCGCGATTATACGCAGGTCGTAAATGGGCGTAATCCGATCGTTGCTCATGAATTCTTGGGGTCCAGCGTTGATGGGAAAGATGTCATCGTGATTGACGATATGATTTCCTCCGGGGAGAGTGTCATAGAGGTCGCGACGCTTTTGAAAAAGCGAACAGCCGGTAAGATTTTTGTCTTTGCGACTTTTGGACTCTTTACATCCGGGCTTGAGAAATTTGATGAAGCTTATGAAAATGGGTTAATTGATCGCGTTTTGACGACAAATTTGATTTATCAAACGCCTGAATTGCTTTCTCGTCCGTGGTATGTCAACTGCGATATCAGTAAATATGTGGCATACTTAATTGATACGCTCAATCATGATTCTTCGATCAGTGATTTGTTAGATCCGAGTGAACGCATTCAGACGGTTGTTAGACGCTACAAGAATGGAGAACGCATTTGATGCGGTCGCTGATCTACGTTAAAGACATTGTTTTGCGGACGAACCGAACAGAGTA
>JAISHZ010000384.1 GCA_031262285.1 Lachnospiraceae bacterium
TGATACATCGCTCTCAGCGTCATAACATAACCGGCAGGGTCGCCATTGCCCCCACCTGCTCCCCCTGTAATCTGCGTCCAGGTGACCCCCCAGTCGTCCGGCTTTTCTTGAATGTTTGCCATGTTTTCATCATAAATCGCTTTGTATGTACCGACTTGATAATCCTCGTAGTAAGTATCTCCATCCAGTGCTGCTTGCCTCGTTGCAATATCTTCTTTGGCTTGGTCTAATGCCTCTTGCGCTTCCTCTTCTTGCTTGTGAACGTCCGCAACTGCAGCCTCATACACCGCCTGCGCCTGTTCCCCTTTTAACAGCGCCGTATCCAAATCATATTTTAGCGTGATTAAACTCTGTGCATAAGCAATGGCACCGGACTGGCTAGCCAGTTTGGCTTCTTCAAGGTTATCTATCAGTTCCTGCTTGGCTGCTGCGAAAGACTCCTCAGATACTTTTAGGATCGAATCAAATGCTTTCACTTCGGTATCAGCAGACACCATGACTTCCTCTATGATCAGCGGCGTATCCAAATCCTGTATACCAAACAGTTCTTGTGTTATACCAACCCCGACAACTCCGCTTGCCGTCACCATATCCGCCGCCATATCCGTAGCTCCAAATCCTGTAAAAGAAGAGAAATCATTATCGCCGAAAGCAGACTGGGGCGGTGTACTTTCTGACTGACGCAACAAAAAGAGTATTCCTATCCCACCGATTACCAGTAATAAAACCGGTATGATGATGGTTAAGAACACTCTTCTTTTCGTTAATTGCATTTTGGTATTTATCTTCGCTTTTTTCACTGCAATCTCCTTCATCGATGTATTGGACATTGACAGTTTAGAGCAAGTTTGTTATCAAAATGTGTTTCTAAAGTGAAATAATAGTGAACTTCAATGATTCACGTGATGATCTATCACGATAGGAGAACTCGAAAACTCGATCGACAAATCAATTCATCTCTTGACGACACGTCTCGGATGTGCTGTGTGCTGCACCATCTGTCCTCATCGGAAAGCTTAGGTTTCTGCCATAATCGGAAATCTGAATTGTTCTGGCAAATCCCATTCTCCAAGAATGAAGTACGGCTCTTGTGCCATATCAATGGGTTCCCATTGTGGAGTAACACCAAGCCAATCCGGACAAAATCCAAACTCTACACATTGAACTGCTTTGAAAGGCAGCTCCTTTTGAAGTATTCCAAATGAGATAGGCTTCCTCGCTATGACATCAGCAATGAGCAACTTATCCTCTTTTTGCTCAGCAACCACGATTGTATCGTGACCGGGTAAGTAATAGATTGCGTCCGAGAAATCAAGCAAGAGATGAAACATCTGTATTGACTGTGTATTTAAACTGTCCAAAATATTGGAGTGCATGGTTCTGTTCTGTATGGCTTGCTTGATCTTATGATCATCCGGGTTCAATTTGATGGTGTCACATTTGGAATTGTCAATAACCGCTTGGATTTTGGGATAATATGTCTGTACCGGACGAAACCCGAATCGCTGATAAAACTCCGTTACGCTCGAATTCGCTCCCAAAAACATAGGAACATTCTGATATTTTGCAAGAATATGTTCCATCAACAGACGCGAAAGTCCCCTGCCACGTTCTTCTTTTCTGACTGAAACCCCACCAAATTGAAGGGCATAGAACGGTTTTCCTTGCACACGCATATCGGTTTTGAATATGCAGATATTCGCAATCATCTTATCGTTTTCGATTACGGAATAGCTTTCGTAGTACTCATCCCATAACTTACGCTCAAACCAAGGTGTGAAGGAAAAGCAGAAGATGTCCTGGATGTGTTCGCCAAACAGTTTTTCATAAGCTTTGTCGTTATGATTGTTCATTGTTATTTGCATAAATGTTGAAACCTTTCTCTCTAACGTGATTACAGCTCTCATAGAGATCACGCGTAATTATGCTTTTGATGAACAGTTGATGAAATGTTGTGAGCAGTTACAATGATATGTGTTGGCTATTCCCTGGAACACCCCATGCACCGAGTGCTTTTCCATCCCATGAAAAATATGTTTCACAAGTGGTACTGATCGGTGCGATCGTACGAATACGCTCCTCTATGCTCATGGATTCATCACAAAGCATCTCATCCGCAAGAACATTACGGATTTTGCACAAAAACACTTCTCCGTCATCAAGGAGTATGGATTTATCTACTTCCAATTCAAATATCCACGGACTTTTCGCAAGGATCGGAACCGGTAATACCGCACCTTTTTCTGTTTCTAACGGTACAATCTTATCACCACTAAAGCCTTCCTTAGTTCCCAAATAATCTGCAAAAGGCAGCAATTCTTCCGTGACAAGATTGGCAGAGAACACTTTGGTCGCTGCGATTCGCTGTCTGGTAAGCTTGTCTCCTCCGATGCAAGCCATAACACCCATCTCGGTATCCCAATAGTAGGAAAACCAGCAGAATAAACCAAAATTCGGTGTTTGATCCTCTTTGTAGGTACCATACAAGAACAATGTTTGCGGACAAAAATCATTGGAGATCGGTAGAGATTTTTTCATAAGTTGCGCTCCTTTTCTGTAATATTGTCTAATATTCGTCGTAACGTGTTTTCGAACAAGATGATTTCTTCCTCAGTAAAACCTTTAAAATAAATTTCGTTCATTGTAGCAGATACTTGATTGTATTCATTTCTCAAAGCACGCGCTGTGGCTGTCAATGAGATCCGAATTTGCCGTCTGTCCACTCTGTCAAAGATACGCTCGATCAGACCGGATTCCTCCATTCGGTCAAGCATACTCGTAAGAGTCGTTTTCGCCAGTCCTGATTTCCTGGCAAGTTCCACAATAGGGATGTTATCAGCCTGCCATAGTACATAAAGAATACGACCCTGCGGCCCGTTGAAGGCATCCACACCGGCATCGGCAAGAAGCCGTTCAAAGATTCTACTCCCGATTTGCTTTATCTGTGTGATCAGATAGCCGCCCTCTGAGTTTTCAATCAATAAAACCACCTCCATCCTATTTAAGATAATACTACATAGTACTATTCG
>JAISHZ010000209.1 GCA_031262285.1 Lachnospiraceae bacterium
GATTAAGAGTCAGGTGCTCTACCAACTGAGCTAACAGCGCACGTTTTGCAACGCAAGGGTCATTATAGTACAAATCTTAGGGTAATGCAAGATCTTTTTGGCGAAATTTATTGGAAAAATTAAAAATAATGAGCAATTCCAATCAAGTCGTTGATATCACGCACATCATGGCATTCGCCATATTTCCCTAAACCGGAAAGGATATCCATAGTGGCGGAGAGATTTGTAAAATTGGCGGTGCCGATACTTACAGCAGTTGCGCCTGCCATGATAAATTCAATCGCGTCGTCTGCGGTCAATATACCACCCATGCCGATGATAGGGATCTTGACTGCGGCGGCGGTCTGATAGACCATTCGCACTGCTATAGGTTTGATGGCAGGACCGCTCAATCCGCCGGTTTTATTTGCAAGAGCAAAAGTCCTGCGAACGATATCAATTTTCATACCGGTAAGTGTGTTGATCAAGGACACTGCGTCCGCACCTGCCGCTTCGGCAGCACGAGCCATTTCCGTTATATCCGTCACGTTAGGAGTTAGTTTCATGATGATGGGCTTTGCGGTATGTTTCTTTATCTCATCTGTGACTTGGTAAAGCGCGTTCGCGTTTTGTCCGAAAGCAATCGCACCTTCTTTGACATTGGGGCAGGATACATTGATTTCAAGCATTGCGACGGTATCTTCAAAGGAGAGCTTTTCTACCGTCTCGACATAATCCGGGACCGTTTTGCCACAGACATTTACGATGACACGCGTGTCATAATTCGACAAGAAAGGAAGATCTTTGTGGATAAAGTGATCAACACCCGGGTTTTGCAAACCGATCGCATTGAGCATACCGCCGTATGTTTCCGCGATCCGGGGGGTAGGGTTACCTTCCCAAGGGACATTGGAGACTCCTTTGGTAATGATTGCCCCTAAGCGATTCAGATCCACAAATTGTGCGTATTCTTGCCCTGAAGCAAAAGTTCCGGAAGCAGTCATGATTGGGTTTTGGAATGAAATACCTGCTATTGTCACTGATGTATTCATGATAGATCCACCTCCTGTGCCATAAAGACGGGCCCTTCTGTACAGATGCGAGCGTTTTTGACCTGCGTGTGAGGATGTACTTTATTGGTTTTGGTCACGCAACCTAAACAAGCACCGATCCCGCAAGCCATCCGTTCTTCCAAGGATAAGTAGGCTAAAATATGGTGCGCTTCGCAATAAGCTTTGACAGCACGCAACATCGGAAGCGGTCCGCAGGCAAAAAGGATATCAGCTGTCAGAGAAGCTTCCTCGAGCACTGAGATCACAGTACCTTTCGTCTGTACACTTCCATCTTCCGTCGCTACATAGGTTTTACCAAAAGTTGAGAACTGTGCTTCCAAGAATAAATCATGGTTGCGATATCCCAGAACGGTTCGTACATTCGCAGCGTTTTGTGCGACAGCCAACAGCGGTGCGATGCCGATACCACCACCAACGAGCAAAAGACTTCGTTTCTCTCCGAAGGTCGTAAGCGGTAGCAATTCCTCCATAGGGAAACCGTTGCCGAGAGGACCTACGATTTGTATTTCCTCACCGGGAGGGTAGGAAGCAAATTCGCGCGTACCTGTTCCAACTACTCGATAGACGAGACGAAGTGTTTGAGACATCGGATCACATTGGCAGATACTGATGGGACGGGGCAACAAAGCGGATTGATTTTGGGGATAAAGGCAAACGAATTGTCCCGGTATCGCCTCACACGCAATTTTCGTGCGAAGGAACAGATCGAAAATTCCGGGGCTGATTTCTTGGTTTGTCAAAACAAGAGCTTGTTCTATTTTTGGATTCATACAATCTCCTTTGTGTAAACGATATTGCCGCCACAAATGGTCATTACCACGCTACCTTGGAGCGTTCTTCCGGTAAAGGGGGTGTTGGAAGATCTTGAATGATAGGTTTCCGGTTGCCAAACAGCAGTGGTATCCACTAAGATCAAATCTGCCGGACCGCCTTCCTCCAGATATCCGGCGTCAAGGTGGTAAAGATTGGCGGGATTGGTGCTCATTTTTTGCAACAGGGTTTTCACCGTTAGATATCCTTGATTGACAAGTTCTGTCAATCCCAAAGCCAATGCCGTCTCCAGACCAATCATACCGCTAGGAGCGTCGGTGAGAGAGCGTTCCTTTTCGGAGAGCGTGTGCGGAGCGTGGTCGGTTGCGATCAGATCGATCGTGCCGTCGATGATACCGGTGATGATCGCAAAACGATCCGACGCTTCTCTAAGAGGCGGGTTGATCTTTGCCATGGAGCCATAACGAATCAGATCATCCTGTGTGAGCGAAAAATGGTGTGGAGTCGCTTCCGCATGAACACGTAGTCCCTTTCTTTTCGCACGTCGTACCAACTCCACACCCTCTTTGGTACTGATATGCTGAATATTGAGCGTGGCAGGGAACTTGGCGGCAAGCTCAAGATCGCGAGCGATCATACTGATTTCAGCTTCTCTTGGAGAACCTTCTATTTGGAAAAAATCGGAAGCCTTACCGTGATGAATGCCGTTTTGCTTGATCATACTTGGATCTTCTTCATGTAAGCTAATCGGCATATCGAGTTGCGCAGCCATTATCAATGCTTTCTGCAGCGTTTCTTTTGAACAGATTGCTTTACCGTCATCTGAAAAACCGATGGCACCGGCAATTTGTAGTGCTTGCATATCTGTCAGTTCCATACCGAGCAAACCTTTTGTAACCGCGCCGCAAAGATAGGTATGGATAGGCGTAGAGAAGGATTTTTGACAAATATCCTTGATGATGTCAGGCGAATCAAGGACAGGATGTGTGTTTGCCATCATGACGACGGTCGTATATCCACCGGCTGCCGCCGCTTTGGTACCGCTGTCAATGTCCTCCTTTTCCGGAAAACCGGGATCCCGAAAATGAACATGTATATCCACAAGCCCCGGGCCGATCAACAATCCTTGGGCATCGATCACTTTGCAGTCGGCAAGCTGTGCGTCGGTCAAGTGGTTTCGTAACTTAGGACGCATTTTCATAATGATCCCATCTTGAATCAAGAGATCAAAATTGCCTTCTGTTTCGGATTTTGGATCAATGACATAGCCATTTTCAATTAGTAGCATAAACCCTCCCAAACCGTGCAGTTGCTTCATAATGGTTATATTTCATGCGTTCGTTGATTTATGTTTGAAAGACAGTGTATCCCGGACGAACCACACAGAGCCGGGGGGAGTTTTGGGTGTTAGACTCTCTGGGCGTTCCGATGAGCCCAGATCAGTGAAAATGCGCGCACAAGCAAGCGCTCATTTTCACTTGGTATCATCTCCACAGAACGTATAACACCCAAAACTCCCCCCGGCTCTGTGCGGTTCTGTGTATTGATAAGCTTTAAAACGTAGATCGTTGAAAGCGTGAATGGTGACTAATAATGCAAAAAGCCTCGACTCCGCTCTACGAGCGATATCCAAGGCTTCTTTCAAAAAATCGATGCGACAGGATTTGAACCTGCGACCTCTGCGTCCCGAACGCAGCGCTCTACCAAGCTGAGCCACGCATCGTTTTGTACAGCAACAGGAGAATAATACATCAAAAAGCATTTGATTGTCAAGAAAAAAGTGATAAAATATTGTAGCCGTGAATCATTCGTTACCATTCACGCGTTCGCCGATCTACGTTGATTGCCAATCGATGCACAGAACCGCACAGAGCCGAGGGGCGTTTTGGGTGTTATACGTTCTGTGGAGATGAGACCAAGTGAAAATGAGCGCTTGCTTGTGCGCGCATTTTCACTGTTCTGGGATCATCGGAACGCCCAGAGAGTCTAACACCCAAAACGCCCCTCGGCTCTGTGCGGTGCGTCCGGGATACACTGTCTTTCACGTAGCGGAATGAACCCGGTTCGAGAAACACAGCCCTTAACGTAGTTCGCCGAACGTGTGAATTGCAACAATTACTCAACGTGTGAAAATGAAAGCACACAGATAGGAGCATAGATGAAAGAAGTTGACAGGATCCAAGATGAGATTCTATCCCAAATTCCGGATGTGAATGAATGTGAGATCCAAGAACTATTAGCGCAGATGACTCTTGATGAAAAGATTGCTATGATTCACGGTGCCGGTTTTTTTCGCACCGGGGCTGTAGAAAGATTGGGCATCCCTTCTTTGATGACTTCGGACGGACCGATGGGCGTACGCAATGAGTTTCCCGATGATAAATGGATTCCTGTTGGCAACACTGACGATTATGTCACATACCTGCCGAGCAATAGTGCGTTGGCAGCGACATGGAATACAGACAGAGCATATGAATGCGGGCAAGTTCTTGGCGAGGAAGCGAGAGGACGAGGGAAAGATGTGATATTGGCACCCGGGATCAATATCAAAAGAGATCCACTGTGTGGACGCAATTTTGAATATATGAGCGAAGATCCTCATTTAATAGAAGAACTCGTTGCTCCGCTTATTCATGGGATTCAAGAAAATGATGTTGCTGCTTGTGTGAAGCACTATGCGGTGAACAATCAAGAAACCGATCGATTGGCGATCGATACCATAGTAGATGAGAGAACGCTTTGGGAGATTTATCTACCCGGATTTCACTCTGCCGTAAAGCTCGGGAAGACTTACTCTCTTATGAACGCATACAATAAACTTCATGGCACGTTTTGCAGTGAAAATGACGAACTACTCCAGAACATACTGCGAAAAGAGTGGGGATATGACGGCACTGTCATCAGTGACTGGGGATCTGTACACAGCACCGTGGCGGCGGCAAAAAGTGGCTTGGACGTGGAGATGAGCGTTACTACGGCTTTTGATCAATACTTTTTCGCCAATCCCCTCAAAGAAGCGATTGCGAATCAAGAAGTCGAAGAGTCGCACATTGATGAAAAGGTACGAAATATCCTACGCATGATGGTACGATTGAAAATGATCGGAAAAGATGCCTCTTTGCGAAAAGCAGGAACTTACAATACATTCGATCACCAAGAAAAAGCACAAATTGCGGCAAACGAGAGCGTGATTTTGCTCAAAAACGACGCAAATGTACTGCCGATTGACGATAAAATCCCATGCCCGACAGTACAAAGCGCAGAAGAGAAGCCAACACTTCGCTCGATAAAAAAGAAAAAAATCGCTGTGATCGGTCAAAACGCGAACCATCTGCAGGCAGCAGGCGGTGGTAGCGCGGAAATCAAAGCCCTTTGCGAGATATCACCATTAATGGCATTAAAAATGCGCCTTGGCGGAATGGTAGACATCACTTATGTACCGGGATACTATATTCCCAAAAAGGGAGAGACCGGCGAGGAAAACTGGCAGGCACTTAGCCTTGAGCGATCATTGATGGAAGGAAAAGAGGGTGAAAACGAAGAAGCAGACAAAAAACGCGCGGAAGTAACCAAAAAACGTGTCGCATACAAAGAAGAAGCGTTGCGATTAGCGCAAAACGCAGACGAAGTGATCTTTGTAGGGGGACTCAATCACGATTATGACACAGAAGGTCGTGACAGAACACACATGAAATTGCCATACGCACAAGACGAATTGATCGAAGCCTTACTTCAATTAAACCCTCGAACCATTGTCGTATTGATCGGAGGATCACCAGTGGAAATGCCATGGCGTGACGCGGCGCATACCATAGTTTGGAGTTACTATGCAGGTATGATGACCGGAACCGCGATTGCGGATGTGCTCTTAGGTAAGAACAACCCATCCGGAAAATTGCCGGAGACCTTCCCGGCATGGTATACAGATACCCCCACCGCAAAGAACAAACAATTTGGCAATACCGGACGCGTAGAATACGAAGAAGGGATTTTTGTCGGATATCGCTATTATGACAAAGAAAACATCGAACCCGCATTTGCCTTTGGACATGGACTATCCTACACCATATTTGAACTGACAGATTTGTCGGTTGATATGCTACCAACCGATGAGGATCCTATCAAAACGTCCAACGATGCAAATTGCGTACCGACAGACTCCGTTATGGATCCAAATCAAACCATGGAAGATCCGGTCGCACAAGCCACACTAACGGTAACCAATACCGGAGAGATGGCAGGATATTGCGTCGTACAATGCTATGTCTCAGACAAAGACAGCAGTGTAGAAATGCCCCAAAAAGAACACAAAGGCTTTACAAAAGTCTTCTTACAACCGAAAGAGAGCAACAAAGTGTCGATCACGCTAAGACGCAGAGCATTCGCCTTTTACAGCACACAAGAACACAAATTTATCTGTGAACCCGGTGAATATGTGATCTTAGCAGGGTGCGCTTCCAACGACATCCGACTAGAAGCCACATTAGAACTATAATCACACATTGATCGACATACATTCACAAAGCTACCAAATACACAGCTCCGGATAGGGAGAAAGTTTCGGGTTACGATTCACGCGCAATGTCATGATCATGGGGTCAAAAGGTATTTTGACCCCATGATACCTACGGATTGCTACGTGCTACGCACTCTTGCAATCCTAAAATCGTTCGAAATCCGCCCTATCGGTTTACTTTCTCATAATTTTGCGGCTCACAAAGTCATGTCATTACTTGGGAATTTTGGACATCGCCAAACAAAAAAAGAAGCTGGTTCTTCACTCCTTTGCGTAGTTGACAATTCCACCCGAAGTTATAAATTAATTCCATTAATTCACGCGTTCACCGACCTGCATATATAGCTTGCCGATGCACAGAACCGCACAGTACCGTAGGGAGTTTTGGGTGTTATACGTTCTGTGGAGATGAGACCAAGTGAAAATGA
>JAISHZ010000162.1 GCA_031262285.1 Lachnospiraceae bacterium
GCGGGAGAAATCATTGGTGAAAAAGTTAACCTTATCCCATGTCAGTCCGGAATCCTTCGGGCAAATCCAGTATTGGTCGGAGAGACTGAGACCGTAGCACTTGCTGATGAGGACGGATGACGAGGGTACGCCGAGTTTTTCGAGCGCTTCCTTCAATCCATCGCGGCTTGCGGGGATAGAACGCCCGACCCACCATTCGTTAAGTTCGCCACGGTCAATGCCGGTTTTAAATGTTTTTAGACCTACGGGAAGATGAACGGCAGCGTGAACAGCGCCGAGTTTCGCGATTCGTCCGGTTTCCTCGTCGATTTTCATGTCAAGAACGGGCGTATTTTTGTGCATGAGCGTATACTGCACGGCGACGCCTCCTTTCTTTTGATTTATGATGACAATATACCACGAAACAACATTTTAAAGCAATAATCTGGTGGTGAAGCATGGGATGCGGTTGGTGGCGGTCAATTGATTTTTCTCGACTGGAAGAAACTACAATGACTTATTGATTCACAATTTTAAAAATTTAACGAAAAATCCATAAAATATCCATAAAATAAGTCACGGAGGAATTGCATTCAAGTTATAGTTTTGCTATACTAAGTGCAATTAGTAACCTTTCGCCATACACGACCTTCCCCGAATTAAGATTCATCCCTTTCCACCGCAATACCTGAACTGAGTTTACTTATCCATCCACCGAGCCTACCTAAGAACCGCACCATTTAGGAGTAAACCCATGACAAGAATCTTAATTTGCGATGATAACAGCGATGATTTAGAACATCTGTATCAAATTACGGCGGATTATTATAACGAAGCCGATCAACATACCTCTGTTGCTTCTTTTTCTATCTTGAAATTTAACGACCCACGCAAAGCCCTTGACTACATTGAGGATGGTAACAAGATCGACATCGCGATTCTGGATGTGATCATGCCGGGTATGAACGGCATGGAATTGGCTGCCGGTATGCGCACGTTGGGATTCGATGGTTATTTGCTATTTCTGACATCCTCGAATGATTTTGCCGCGCAAAGCTACTCGGTTAAGGCTTTTTCTTATATACTCAAACCCGCCAAAAAAGAAGCCGTAAACGAACTTCTTGCCCTCATCGAAAAAACGAGACAAGCCAATGACCGTAATGGCTTCCCTTTGACACGCAGAAGCGGTGTGCGATTTGTGTTGTACACAGAGCTTATGTACATCGAGGCCATGAATCACCAGCTGCATTTTCACCTGATTGATGGGGACACCAACAGAATATCCGCTACGCTTCGAGAATTTTCAGAGATGTTGCTCGCTTTGCCGCAGATGTGCAGACCTCAAAAGAGTTTTCTCATCAATCTTGATTACGCGCGTTCCTTTGAAAATAGCGCAATGATCATGCGGGATGGGACACGAATATCAGTACCCAAAGACTTTGAGCATTTGAAAGAAAAGTGGTTGGAGCGGATGTTCGGGTAGCTGCCACTCTTAGAAAGGAACCATCCTGCACATGAAAGAAATCACGATAACGATTTTTCCTGTCTTGGCGGTATTTACGAATTTCTTTGTGATGATTTTTTGCTTGCCACGCAAAAAGTCACTCCGCTTTACGATCCTTATTATCTCCGCGTTAGTTGCCGCAAATATGGTGATCGATATCATTGTCGCAAGGTTAGGATATGACGACCCCTATCGAGGGGGCAGAGGACTTATCTATTTACCGTTTATCATCTATTTATTTCGAGGGCTCTTTTTTCAAAAGGTGTTCGGGTTCTTTGCGCCGATGACATTGACCGCTACGGTGGTACTACCGTTCGAAATGTCGGCGCGGTTATTCGAGCCGCTTGGTGAATTTTGGTATTGGTTCGCCATGCTTTTTCTACCGGCTACCGCGCTTGTCATCTATATGCTGCTGATATGGCGCTTCGGTCGCGGACTAATCCGTAGGCTGTTCGCCTATGGAAGAGAAAAAGAGTGGTCGCTGTACGCGTTGTCTTCCGTGGTCTGCTATCTGGTCGTGACGGCCATCTACCCCAATTTAGCGGCGTATCCTTTCATCGTGCTTTTACTACTTTTCTTCGTGGCATGGTTCCTGATCATCCTTTGCTTCGCGATCATCAACACGCACGAAAAAACCAAGCAAAAATACGAAGCCGATTTGGCGCATGAAATCATATCCTCCGGCCGCGACTACTATGAGAAACTCACAGACATGACCGAACAGCTTCATATCCTCCGTCATGACTACAAACATCATCTGGCATCCATGCAAAAAATGATCCAAAACGGCTACAGCCAAGAAATACAAGACTATCTGCAAGTTTTAAACCAAAATATTGATGAAAAAGAGATGAATGATTTTTGTAAAAGTCGTGCGATAAACGCACTGCTGGGCAGCTTTTCGGGGCGGTGCGACAAAGAGGGGATTGACTTTTTGGTTCGTATACAATTACCACCTACACAAACAGTGGATGATTATGCGTTGTGCATCATTTTGGGCAACCTTTTGGAAAACGCCATCACCGCCTGCCTGCGAACGGCTGATAATGAAAGACGTTATATCGAGCTTTCTATGAAACCCCAAGAGCAGCAATACGGCATCAAGGTGGAAAACAGCTACGACGGCGTCTTGAAGCATGAAGGGAAAACCTTGTATACCACGAAGAAAGAAGGCGGGTTGGGTATTAAAAGTACCATGTCAGTCGCTGGGCGGTATCAAGGCGAGTATGTGCCGGTGTGGGATGAGAAGAAATTTAGCGCGTTTGTGGTGTTGAAGATATAAAAAGATCACCTAGAGTCACGTTCTTGCAGCCTCCTTGCAAGAACGTTTTTTTATTGTGAGTTTTTTACGTTGCTTTCGAGGCATTTCACGCAATCGACACGTAGGAATCATGAAAAGATGCTATGATCATATATCAGTGTTTGAAAGCAAAGCAGCTTTCAAACTTCTTGATTTTAATAGCGCCTTCGGCGCAGTACGGGAGTATATGTTTGAAAGCAAAACAGCTTTCAAACTTCTTGATTTCAATTGCACCTAACGGCGCAATACGGGAGTATGGCTATTAGCTCAGATAATATTTTTATAGAAAGGATAACTTCTACATATGAAAGAATTCACAACGACGGTTTTCCCTATACTAACAACATTCACTAACTTTTTCGTCATGATTATCTGCCTACCACGCAAGAAAACCATGAAATTTACGTTCTTGATTTTCGGAGCTCTCGTCGCAGCCAATCTGGTGTTTGACCTCTTCCTTGCGCATTTAGGGTTGATCGATCCCTATAAAGGTTTTCGTTCATTGTTTTATCTACCATTTGTAATTTATCTGTTTAAAGGTCTTTTATTTCAAAAATTATTCGGATTCTTTACACCTATGGCATTTACCGCTACGATGATTTTGCCTGCCGAAATGCTGGCGCGTACCATTACACAGTACGGCGAATTTTGGTACTGGTTAGCGATGTTCGTGTTTCCGACTACCGCGCTGGTCATATTCAATCTGCTGGTTTGGCGCTTCGGTCGCGGGTTGATCAAAAAGCTATTCGCATCCGGAAGTGAAAAGGAATGGTCGCTATACGCACTTTCCTCAGTGATCTGTTTTCTGGTGATGCCGACCATCTACCCCGCTCTCTTGGAGCATACTACCATCTTACTTTTTTTGATCTTTTTTGACGCATGGTTCCTGATCATCCTTTGCTTCGCCATCATCAACACGCATGAAAAAACCCGCCAAAAATATGAAGCTGAGCTGGGACGAGAAATCATATCCTCCGGACGCGGCTATTATGAAAAGCTGACTGACATGACCGAACAACTCCATATCCTACGCCATGATTACAAATATCATTTAGCGTCTATGCAAAAAATGGTCAAAGGCGGATACAATCAAGAAATACAAGATTATCTGGAAATGGTAAGCGGGGATATTGATGAAAAAACAATGAATGATTTTTGCAACAGCCGTGTGATCAATGCACTGCTTGATAGCTTTTCGCAGCGATGCCACAAAGAAGGGATTGACTTTCAGGTTCGCATCCAATTACCGCCTGCTCAAACGGTGGATGATTATGATCTATGTATCATTTTGGGTAATCTTTTGGAAAATGCCATCACCGCCTGCTTGCGGACACCTGAAAATGAGAGGCGTTACATTGAGCTTTCCATGAGACCTAACGAGCAGCAATACGGTATCAAGGTTGAAAATAGTTATGACGGTATCTTGAAGCATGAAGGAAAGATGCTGTATACGACCAAGAAAGAAGGCGGGCTGGGGATCAAGAGCACCGTCGCAGTCGCCGGTCGGTATCACGGCGAGTACGTGCCGGTGTGGGATGAAAAGAAATTTAGTGCGTTTGTGGTGTTGAAGTTGGTTTGAAAGTCAATAACTCGGTCTTTACCCTGTATAATCAGCTCTGTATAAGTTTATTCGTAGCGCAATCTCTAAATCTATAAATTCAGGCTCGATTAGCCCGTAGTCCTTCATCTCCCGAAGCAATTTCGGAATAGCTGTTCCCCAACCTTCAATTAAATTCATATAAGAAAATGCATGCGCCAGCGCGCGATTTCTGATTTGAGAGTAACCCTCTTTCATACGGTCGATCGTCACTCCCGGCATCAATCCTCCGGGAGAGGTGATTTCCAATCTATCATCATAGATTGCCACCTGAATATGTGAGGATTGTAAAAAGCTACAATTCATCAGGGCATTGATAATAAGCTCGCGTATACTGTCCGGAGGAAGTTCATAAATGTCCTGACGGTAAATACCTTCGATTTTGGCACCAAGTCGGATATTCCGCAACACAAATTGAAATGCATGTTGTTAACGCATGATAATTTCATACCTGAAAATTAACGCATTAAAATTGCAGACCCATGGGAAAGCTTGAGGTATGAGA
>JAISHZ010000183.1 GCA_031262285.1 Lachnospiraceae bacterium
ACCGGTGTTTCTTCTTTCACAAAATAGCCGTCTGCGATTTGTTGCCACAGAAGGTCGTGCGCTTTTTGATAAACGAAGGGAGCATAGGGATCTGTTCCGGGCGCAAACGCGGTTTCGGGTCTGTCTATCGCCAGAAAAGAAAGCGGATTGTCTTTCACGATTTGCCTTGCTTCTTCCGTGTTGAACACATCGTATGGAAGAGCGGGTATCCGGGTCTCGTACCCCTTTTGGGGACGATATGCCGGAAAGGGTCTGAAGTCTGCCATGGTTTTTCCTTTCCGCGCCTTGGCGGTGCATTTGAATAAACCTATTCTAGCAAACTCACTTCAACTGCACAAGAGGGAATGGTGATAAGATCTACGTTTCAAAGGCGGTGTATCCCGGACGAACCGAACAGAGTAGGGAACCGTTTTGGGTGTTAGACTCTCTGAGCGTTCCGATGAGCCTAGAGCATGGTCTCCATCTCCACAGAACGTATAACACCCAAAACGGTTCCCTACTCAATTCGGTTCTGTGCATTGATAAGCTATTAACGTAGATTGGCGAACGAGTGAATCGTATTTTTTCGAAAGCTCCGATATGCTGCCAAAATATAGACAAGGTAGATCGCAAAAAACAGTCCAAATGCTACTCCTATCATGGACCATATATGGGCGGCACCTTGAATCACTCCCGGGTCTGTGGTAGTACTGATCGTCAGCATAAAGGGCACTGCAATCAAAATGGGAGGGATCGTTGGCATTAGGAAGAAAAGTGCACATTGTCGGGAAAATGAGCGTTCTATTTCTCGCTGCTCCATTCCCAGATTGCGCAGCAATGTATATTGCTGTTTGCAGCGATTGCTTTCACTGAGTAGTTGTATCGTCAAAATGGACGCGGCAACCATTGTGAGTACCAACGCGAGGTAAAATAGGGGGTATACGATGATCGCATACATGGAGGCAGTGTTTGATCGTACTACGGACTTGGCATAGATGGTGTCAACTCCATCGATGGTTTTGTCTTTTGTATCTCGAATGGCGATGAAACCATCTACCAAGGTTTCGTCTATGGGTGTTATGGTCATGGCGCAGTAAATTTGGTGACTAATCGGCTGTGCCTTGGCTACTTCATCGGGTACAATGAGAATATACCCATATCCGTTCCCATCCCATAGGTATTGAGAAAATCTTTCAGTATGGAGTTGAGGGTTGGGTGTTAAGGTTTTGTCATGGATCGTTATGGCTTCTGTGTATTGATTCAAAATTGGTTCCAGATATGGCATACAGTGGATGATGTATTCCCCATCCAGCAGATCTACCGTTGGATACCCTAATATTTTGCGTAACGCAGTGTAATCACTATATGCCATCAGTGTATCATATTCGTATATTTCGTAATATTCTATTTTTAATCGGATCGCATCTCGCACTTGGCTTCCATCTGCTTCATAAATTTTGTACTGATAATCCTGTGCAATGGAAATCTGATCGTCTCGATACGCAAAATATTCTTCAAAATGATCTTCTTTGTTGCTGACGCTTCCAATGAACAGGTCAAAAACAGTCGTTTCCGCTATTCTTTCTTGAAATATTGCATGACAGAAGATACCCAGATTTTCCAAAAGGAGTGTGCTAGTAAAAAGTAACGCAACAGTAACCATTACGACACCCATGGTGGCTAATTTCGCTGTTAGGGATCGAAAAACAATGAGGGTAACCCCTATGTATTTCTTGGATGGGTGTTTGTTATAATAGGCAGGCACACCGGAGGAAAAACTGATAAAAAAACCATACAGAAACACGATGATGAAAATCGCACCAAGGATAGCAAGTGTCAGATGACGCGTCGTGAGCAAGGCGGTACCAACGATTCCCAGTAGGATCGATCCTACATACATTTTTCGACGATTTTTGCTTTTGTGGATGACCGCACTTTCATTTTGACGGTCAAAATAAATCAAGTCATGAATCCTCATGCGGCTGATTCTTTTGCGGCTATGGTAAAGCGCCAGCAAAAATATCAGTGTAAAATAAAGAATCGTTAACAGGATCGCTTTCAGGGAAAAGGTAAACTCAAAGGTATAGGGAACACCAAAGAGTGCTAAGGTGATCGCGCGTAGGACTTGATAAAACAGATTCCCGCACACTGTGCCAAAAAGAATGGCAATGGCACCAATCATCAGATTTTCGACAAAGAACATCTGCGCTACTTGTCGGGTTTCAATCCCCAACAGAATATAAGTGCCAAGCTCTCTGCTTCGCTTGGTCAGCATAAACCTCATAGTATAGGAGACCAACCACCCGATGATACATACGACCACAATGCTTGCCAGTACCATCACGAACGGAAGCGACTTGAGAATGCCAGAAAGGGTAAGAATTTCTTCTGAAAATACCAGTCCATTGAAGGCGTAAATCAGAGATGCTGCTATAATGATTGTAATGATATAAACAAGATAATCCTTGGTTTGACGATGTGCGTTGCGTAGCGAAAGCTTAGATAACGTCACTGACATCACCTCCTAACAGAGCAAGCACATCCAGTATTTCGTGATAAAACACTTGCCGCGATCGATTCCCACGGATTAATTCATGAAATAAGCAGCCATCTTTTAGAAATAGAATCCTTGAAGCATAACTTGCGCTGTAGGGGTCATGCGTCACCATGAGTATCGTCGCGACTGCCTCGCGGTTCATCTGTGTCATGATTTCCAATAGGTTCTTAGATGACTGAGAGTCAAGCGCTCCTGTTGGTTCATCGGCTAAAATAAGCGATTGTCCGGCTACCATCGCGCGGGCACAAGCCGCTCGTTGTTTTTGCCCTCCTGATACCTGATAAGGGAATTTGGCAAGCACCTCTTCAATGCCAAGTCGCTTGGCAACCGTTCGCACTTTGTTCAAAACAACGCCTGCATTCACATGATTGATAGACAAAGCAAGACCAATATTTTCTTCTATGGTTAAGGTATCCAAGAGATTAAAATCTTGAAACACAAAGCCAAGTTTCTCGCGCCGAAAGCGTGCAAGCTCCTGTGATGGGATATCTGTGACATCCAAGCCGTCCAACAGTATTTTACCCGCACTTACACTGTCAATGGTTGAAATGCAGTTGAGTAATGTCGTCTTCCCACTTCCGGAAGCTCCCATGATGGCAATAAACTCCCCATCCGCCACTTCAAAACTTATGCGATCCAACGCCTTCGTAACATTGTTTTTATTGC
>JAISHZ010000343.1 GCA_031262285.1 Lachnospiraceae bacterium
AGGATTGGATGAAATTGATCAATCGGATTATGCAAAGCGGGGATTATGAATATGTGATCCTTGATCTGAGCGAAAACATGCAAGGACTGTACGACATCTTACGCTATTGCAAGATTGTATTCACGCTGACAAAAGACGATAGGATCGCCGAAAACAAGATGATTCAATATGAACACGCGTTGCAGGTACTGGAGTATGACGATGTTTTATCGAAAACGCATAAATGCAGATTGCCGGTTTTTCGTCATTTACCAACGCTGGTTGAGCAATATACCAAAGGCGATTTGGCAGATTACATGAAAGGTTTGATTCAAGAATTAGAAGTCTTTTCATAAGAGGATAGGAGAGGTTGTGAAGACATTTCAAGAATTTTTTACCCAAGCACACCAACAAGTCCTTTCTAAAATATCGTATGAAAGAGAACTGTCCGATGGGGAGGTTGAGAATCAGATTGACGAATGTTTGATACAAGATCAGAAGCTGAATGCCTATCCTGTTACCTTCCGCCTGGCGCTGCGCCGCGAGCTATTTAATACCCTTCGCAGATTGGGAATACTGCAAAAATACATCGACGACCCGACTGTGACGGAAATCATGATTCATGGCAAAGAACATATTTTTATTGAACGGCAAGGGTACTTATCTCGCGTAAAAGAAGCGTTCGAATCAGAGGAAAAACTACAGGACGTGATTCAGCAGATTGTAGCAGGATGTAATCGGGTCGTGAATGAAGCATCCCCTATTGTTGATGCACGGTTAAGTAACGGATCACGTGTGAACGTCGTGATGCGACCGGTCGCACTCAACGGACCGATCGTGACGATACGTCGTTTTCCGGACAAGCCCATCACCATGGAGGATTTGATTCGGATGGGGGCTATCACACAGGAGGCGGCGCAATTTCTACAAACCTTAGTAGAGACAAAATACAATATTTTTATCAGCGGGGGAACAGGAAGCGGCAAGACGACATTACTCAATGTCCTATCGGGTTTTATCCCCAAAGAAGAGCGCGTGATTACGATAGAGGATAGTGCGGAATTGCAATTACAAGGACTGGAGAACTTGGTTCGATTGGAAACCCGTAATGGGAATGTTGAAGGATGCTTGGAAATTACGATTCGAGATTTGATACGCACCTCTCTTCGTATGCGTCCGGATCGGATTGTAGTGGGTGAGGTACGGGGCTCTGAAGCGGTTGATATGCTCGCTTGCTACAACACCGGACACGATGGTTCCCTATCTACCGGACACGCCAATAGTAGCAAAGATATGCTTCTACGGCTGGAAAGTATGGTGTTAATGGGAACAGAGCTCCCTTTGCAAGCCATCAAACAACAAATTGCCTCGGGAATTGATATCATCGTTCATTTAGGGAGGCTGCGCGATAAGAGTCGAAAAGTATTGGAAATTACTGAAGTCATCGACTATGAAAAAGGAGAGATCCTGTTAAATCCGCTGTATGTCTTTGAAGACAAAGGATCTGACACTTCTATGAAAGTCCTTGGCGCATTGGAAAAGAAAGGAGAGCTTTTGCATGTTCGAAAACTCCACGCAGCAGGCTATTCCCAATAAGCGTGATTATGAGCGCTATCATTTTGGCAAAGTTGAGCTTCTTTTCGAAGTAGCAAAAGCGGTTGCAGTAGCAGGGCTGTTTGCAATTTTCTTTTACCGTAGTGTCATTGCTTTTCCGATTCTATGTATTCCCATCGTTTGGGTGATCAAACGTCGCCAAAAACAATGCGCCGCAAAAAGCCGTATGGAACTGACGACACAATTTAAAGAATGTATCCTCTCCGTGTCATCCTCTCTCGGGGCGGGGTATGCAGTAGAGAACGCCTTTGTGGCCAGTATGTCGGACATGGAAATGCTTTTTGGAACGAACTCAATGATTTATCAAGAACTCCTGTTGATTCGTCACGGTCTAGTTCTAAATGTGCCTATGGAAGACTTAATACAAGATCTGGGCGTGCGCAGTCATACAGATGAAATCCAAGAATTTGCCGAGGTTTTTGTGGTGGCGAAACGTTCCGGTGGAAATATCCGTGAAGTCATCGAACAGTGTACCCGATTTATTCGTCAAAAAGTGGAATCTGAAGAAGAGATTCAAACCATTCTGGCTTCACGCAAATTTGAGCAGATGATTATGAATGTGATGCCATTTGGGATCCTCATCTATATAGAAATGGCAAATCCCGGCTACTTTGCAACCCTCTATCGCAATCTAACAGGCATCCTCATTATGACCATCTGCATGGCTGTATATTGTGCATCTTATCTACTGTCACAAAAAATCATGGCGAAAATCACGGAATAACGTTTGAAAGCAAAGACCGCATTCAAACTATTGATGATAAGCGGCGCTAAAGCGCCGATACGGGTGTAATGTTTGAAATCAAAGGAGTCTATATGTATTTGATTGCGCTCATTGTTGGAATCTTAATGATACTGCTCTTGCTTTTGTCAGGAAGAGAAGATGCATTGAAGGGGTCGCTCAAACTACCCAAAGCTTTTATGCGCATGGCGGGATATGTTTATCGTCAAACACATAAGCTCCCCAAGCACCTCCCGGAATCAAAAATGGTAAGGCGTTGCTTGACACAATTATATCCGGGTGAAGCATGGGCGGATTTACACAAAGCGTTTTACACAGAGAAGATCGCTTTGTGCCTTGCGATTCTTGCTGCGGCAACTCTATTGGGTGTTGTGCTTAAAGCGCAGTCTACTGCAAGCGTTACTTTGCAGAGCGGCAACATGTTTTATCGGGATGAATATGACAAAGGAGATCGTAGCGTGACGTTGGCAGCGCGTGTGGAGGATCAATATCAAGGAACTTGGGCAGTCAATGTGAACAGCCGTTCATTGGATAGGGACGAGGCAAATGAGACGGTCGCAGTATTCTGGGAACAAGTATGTAATCGTATTTTTGCGAATCAAAGCAAGGAAGGAGAAGTGCGAACAGATATCGATCTGCTGCGCGAACTCCCATCGTATCCCTTTACGATCGAATGGAAGAGCAGCAAACCGGATATCCTGGACGCCAATGGGAAAATCGGGCGTGTCACGAATAGCGAGGAGATCCTCTTGACAGCACAAATTCGTTATGAGCAAAACGCGGAACCGGTACTGGCGGCGGAAGAATGGATGGACTCTGATACAGATATACAAGAAGCTTCTTTTACATGGGAGTATCAATTGCCGATTATAGTTCTTCCCATAGAACAAAGTGAAGAGGCAAAAATACGCAATGAACTTGGGAAGATGTTGCAGGAAACACATACAAAGACGGCGAGCGAAAAGGAGTGGGTTTTACCTACGGATTGGGATGGGCAAGACATTATTTGGGAAGAGGTGCCGGATGATTCTAGTATCGTGTTTTTTGCCATCGGGTTGACGGTGACCATCTTGGTATTTTTTCTCATGAACAAAGATCTACAAGGGAAAACTCAGAAACGTTCCGGCAAAATGTTAGATGACTATCCGCTCTTAATCAATAAACTAGTCTTGTATCTAGGTGCCGGCATGACGATACGCGG
>JAISHZ010000006.1 GCA_031262285.1 Lachnospiraceae bacterium
GCAGCAAAAATGAGCGCACAAGCAAGCGCTCATTTTTACTTGGTCTCATCTCCACAGAACGTATAACACCCAAAACTGTCCCCTACTCTGTTCGATTCTGTGCATTGATAGCTATAAACATAGATCGGCGAACCCGTGAATTGTAACTGTAACTTCTCGTCCTAATTCGCATACATAATTGGTTCATCGGAACGCCTAAGAGAGTCTAACACCCAAAACTGTCCCCTACTACTCTCTTAGGTTCGTCCGGGACACACTGCCTTTCCTCTAAATCGACAATATGATCAAAATTCTCTTTTATGATAAAGCATCAGCGACAAACGATAGGACAACAGAAGGAAAGCAACTGCTGCTCCCAACAGGAGTAGTGAAGTCATAAGTATATGTTCCAATACCCATAGAAACCCTTGATTCAAGGCATTTCCAATGGAAGGATTGAAGTGAACAAGAAGAAACACCACGTAAAAAGTCACCAAAACGGCAATATTCGGCAAATAGAATCCCAACGCCTTCCCTCTCGCATAGCCGATCTTGAACAAAAAGGGAAACATCGACAGATTCAAGACAGCATACATAAACAAACTAACGCTAATAAACAAAAAAACATTCTGAAAAGATAAATCCATAAGATATCGAAAAGGCGGAGGAAAGACATTCGATAATGCCGTAATAGTAAACGCAGCCAAAACACCTACTATCTGACCGATCGCCACCATGAGAAACGACAACCCAAAACGCGCTCTCACAATCGTACTACGCTTCACCGGTAAGGTTAAGTAAAGGTTATCCAGTTTCCCTTTTTCCTCAACAGCAAACGGATTGACCGAAAAGGAAAGCATGAAATAAGTCATTACGGGGATGGCGGCAATGGGAATGGTATAGGTCGCTATGCAAATAAATAAGGGAGCTAAGATAATTCTTTTCTGGTAATACTTCATACCAATCCAGTCCATTCTGATCATATTACGCATTTCTTGATCTCCTTTCCATATAAACGACTACATCATCAATCGTAGCGCGTTCTGTGATAGCATCTGACGGCAACCCACCGATATGAGACAGCTCCATTAAACATTCGTAACCACTTTGATGTACGCGCAAACCGATCGCATATTTCATTTTCGCAGGAGGAAGGCTTCCGCCTCGTACCATGCAATACTGTGCGGTTAAATCTTCCAAAGATCCGCAGTAGGATACTTTTCCGCCGCTGATATACACAATCATATCAGCAATCCGCTCCAAATCGCTGGTGATATGGGTGGAAAACAAGATGGTTCTGTCCTCCTTCACCAAATACTCTCGTAAAATGTCCAAAATCTCATCTCTCGACACCGGATCCAATCCGCCGGTGGGTTCATCCAAAAGAAGTAGCTTCGCCTCATGGGATAGATGAACGGCCAAGCCTAATTTCATTTTCATCCCTCGAGATAAATCTTTGAATTTCTTGTGAGCATCCAATCCGAATCGAGACAAGAAGCTGCGATAGTCATGACTGTTCCAGTTTTTGTAAAATGGTTTGATGCCTTTTTCCACATCCAGAGGAGTCCAATCTTCTTGGAAATAGGGTTGATCAAACATCACCCCCACCTCTTCTTTAATACGACAGTCGCCGTCAGGCGCACCCAACAGGCTGACGCTACCCCCGCTTTTTACGGTCATACCCAACATAGATTTGAGGGTAGTGGTTTTGCCCGCGCCGTTAGGTCCTACAAAACCACAGCACATTCCCATAGGGATCGTAAAACTGACATGTTCCAGATCAAAACCTGGATAGTGTTTGCACAAATCTTGAATTTCAATTGCGTTCGTCATTATAAGCCTCCTCTAGCTTTTCATGTAATGCGGACAGGGAAAGACCGGCTGCCTTACCTTTCAAAACAATGGTGTTGAGCAGAGCGTCAACAGACCGCAGGTATTGCTCCCGCACCAACTCAGTATTGCCTTTGACAAAGCAGCCTCGCCCTTGAACCGTGTAAATCAGACCCTCTCCTTCCAGGTCACCGTACGCTCTGGTGGTCGTGATGACACTGACTCGCAGATCTTTCGCCAAGAGACGCATGGAAGGCAGAGGCTCGTCAGCCGTCAGCTCCCCTGACAATATCTGGGCTTTGATCTGTTCTTTAATTTGCTCATAGGCGGGAATATCGCTTTGGAGCGAAATAATAATTGCCATATTTGTTCCCATCTGCGCGCTGCAGCGCGCGTACCAATCAAGGAGTTTGAAAGTTCCTGCAATACTGTATATACTGAGTATATTCAGTCTGATCAGAAATGTCAAGAGGAAAACGAAAAAATTTCTACTTGACAAAAATGTACTATGATTATAGTATGAACTATGTTGATGGTCGCACTTAACTACGCATCCCAATACGACAGATAGGAGGGACATGAAAAAGAAGATAACCGATGCAGAATTGGAATTGATGAAATTGTTTTGGAGAGAAAGCCCCAGACCCCTGACCTTTTCGGATCTACGCGAACTGGAGCAGACCATGGGTTGGAAGAAAACCACCATACAAACTCATATGGTACATTTGCGTGACAAAGGCATTCTCAAAGAAGTACCGGGGTATGACAAGCGTGGGGATGTCGCGCATTATATCGCGACAGTGACAGAAGATGAATTTTTGGCAGTAGAGAGCGACAATTTGCTGCACAAATTTTTTGGAGGAAGCGCGATGAAAATGGTTGCTGCGTTACGGCAAGGCGGCAAACTCAGTAATCAAGAGATTGACGCCCTCAGAGAGTACTTTCGCGTAGAGGAGGAAGAGTAACCATGAATGATATTTTTCGCACTGTTCTGATTATGTCCCTATCAGGCAGTCTGCTGGCGGTACTGTTGATGGCGGGACGACCGTTATATCGGCGGAAATTACGACAATCCATTCAGTACTATATGTGGCTGATCGTGATTGGCGTGTTGCTGATACCCTTTTCAAAACTGATCCGGCTCCCTATGAATGATCAGTCTCTGCCGATTTTTTCTCCGCTTCTCTATGAAATGGTAGAGCAAAATATCCTATCCTATGACGAGCAAAGAGAATTCGTTGACGCGATGGGAAGAACTGAATACATAGTGGGAAAGGACACACAAACATGGCTGCCATCCGGAATGGGGCCTGTCGCGACTTTGACAGAATGGATGATCACCATATATCCCATCGGTGTCGCCGTAGTGTTACTCTACCACTTTATGTCTTACTTCTTGTTTTGTCACCGGATGAAACGAAGTAGTATACGAACGACCATTGATTTTCCACTTCCCGTATACAGAAGCAAACTAGCTAAGACGCCAATGCTGATGGGAATCTTTCGTGCGAAAATCATTCTACCCAATCAGGAATTTACCTATGCAGAATTGGAAGGAATGCTTCGTCACGAAATGGTTCATTTCAAACGAAAAGATGTATTGATCAAATGGTTTTTTGTTTTGACCTGTTCTATCCATTGGTTTAATCCGGTGGTGTGGTTCATGCGTCGTCACATCAGTCGCGCGTGCGAACTCTCTTGCGACGAAGCCGTGATAGCAAGGCTTGATGCAGCAGGAAAGCAAACATATGGGGATACATTGATTTTGGTTGCAGCAGATCAACACAGGAGACGACCTACCCTCGCAATGGGAGAAGATAGACGTGAATTAAAAGAAAGATTGGAGGCAATTATGAGAAGAAAGAGACAAACATTAACAGCAGTCGTAATTTTATTGATATTGATTACGGTCTCAGTGGCAGTCGTGATCATTTGGGGATCGGGAAGTCGTGCATCCTTGAATGATGATGAAACAACGCCTGTTTCAACAGAGCAAAATCAACCGGAAACGCAAGAGAACCTTCAACCGGATGCGAACGAACCGGATAGTGAAGACACATCGATGACTCAATCGGTCGACAACTCACAGACACCGGACACCATCACACAGACCGATGAGCCGGATGACACATTACCTCTTACAAAGGAATTCTCCGTATGGAGAGAAGGAATGGAAGAAGTGATGGTTGCCAATTTGGCTATTAGCACAAACGGCTATGGCATCTATGTCCTTCCGGGTTTCGAATTTACGGAAGAGGGAACTGTGGGACGGATAGCTCCGACTGCTGATTCCGCTATGTTAACGACAATCTATTTAACGATCGAATCGGTCAACGCAGATGATCCGACACCGGCAAATGTGGAAGAAGGATCTTTGAGAACACAGTATCAAAAAGTAGAATTAGGAGAGAACTCCTTACTGATCAGCATGAATTATCCATTTGAAGCCGCCGAAGGCGGAGCAGCGCTCCTTGAGTATATGGCGGAAAGTATCGTATTCATTAATTAACCCCTATTTTAACCAACTGTTGAATCTGAATCCCTTACACATCACGCGTTCGCCGATCTACGTTTATAGCCAATCGAAGCACAGAACCGCACAGAGCCGAGGGGAGTTTTGGGTGTTATACGTTCTGTGGAGATGAGACCAAGGGAAAATGAGCGCTTG
>JAISHZ010000129.1 GCA_031262285.1 Lachnospiraceae bacterium
TAACTTGGCAAAAGGTCTGCTCTACGCGATCAACGGCGGTGTTGATGAAGTGTCCAAAAAGCAAATCGGACCTAGATATCGCAAAGTGGAAGGCGATGTTTTAGAGTATAACGATGTAATGAGCAAATTCCTGGATATGATGGAGTGGCAAGCAGACGTATATGTCAATACCCTTAACATCATTCACTATATGCATGATAAATACTGCTACGAAAGAGCACAGATGGCGCTCCATGACAGAGATGTGAAGAGATACTTCGCAACCGGTATCGCCGGTCTTTCCATCGTAGCGGATTCCTTCTCCGCGATTAAGTACGCAAAAGTAGAAGTGGTACGTGACGATGATGGAATCATTGTTGACTTCAAGATCACAGGAGACTTCCCGAAATACGGCAACGATGATGACCGTGTTGACAGCATTGCACAAGAGATCGTACACAAATTTATGACGGCTGTCAGAAGACATCACACCTACCGTAACGGCGTACCTACCACCTCCATATTGACGATTACCTCCAACGTAACCTACGGGAAAGCTACCGGCAACACACCGGACGGTCGCCGCAAAGGTCAACCTTTCGCACCCGGTGCCAATCCGATGCACGGACGCGATACCCACGGAGCAGTCGCTTCTCTTTCTTCAGTCGGCAAATTACCGTTTGAAGACGCACAGGACGGTATCTCCAATACCTTTACGATTATCCCCGGTGCGCTTGGCAAAGAGGATAAAGTCTTTTCGGGAGATTTGGAAATTGATTTGAATCTTTCATAAATATGCAAACAGAACAGGAGGAGTCCCCATGAATGACAAAGAAATGATTGATGATCTGGTACAAATGCTGGATGCCGGGATGACACAGGGAGTCGGTCATATCAACGTGGAAGCCGGAAAAGGCAAAAGCGAAGTTCAAACAATGGGGTGCACCGACTGCTCCAGAACACCCTTAGCTTGCAGTGTTCCGACCCTACAGCAAGGGCTAGACGATTACCGTTGAGGGAGGCACTTCCCCAATAGGGAAAGGAAGCCACCACATAGTGAGAGGATGGGAGTGTAAGCACTTCCAATCAAAAGAAGGAGGTATTGCTATGGCAGCAACAAGCGCAGCGCAAGTGGATAACTTAGTATCTTTATTAGACGGATACGCAACCAAAGGCGGACATCATTTAAATATCAATGTTTTGAACAGAGAGACCTTATTGGATGCACAACAACATCCGGAAAACTACCCGCAACTTACGATCCGGGTATCCGGATACGCAGTAAACTTTATCAAGTTAACTCCGGAACAGCAAGCAGATGTCATTTCTCGTACATTCCACGAGCAAATCTAAGCATTGACACAGTCGTGGTTGCGGCTGTTGACGAAGAATACCGAGCACAAGACCGTTGGAGGATACCCCAACGGTCTTGTGTATTCTACGTATGTTATGCAATGTCATTTACCTAAGGATTTTCAGCATCGCAAGCCTAAAGAGGCTGATTCTGTGCTGGTTTGCGAAGTTGGCAAATGTATCAGATGTATTATGCGAATGACATTGTATGTCATGAGTAACAATTTTGCATATGCTTATCAGTAATGAGTTGCGAAAGGAGTATGGAATGCAAGGAAGAATACATTCGATTGAGAGCTTTGGCACAGTAGATGGTCCGGGGGTGCGTTTTGTCGTCTTTACCCAAGGCTGTCCCATGCGTTGTGCATACTGTCACAATCCGGATACGTGGAATACAAACGGCGGTACGATGACAGAACCCAAAGAGATCATAACGCAATATGAACGGAATAAAGAGTTTTACAAGGGCGGCGGGATTACAGTCACGGGTGGCGAACCGATGCTACAAATGGATTTTTTGATCGAATTGTTTACTTTGGCGAAAGCAAAAGAGATACACACATGTATCGACACTTCCGGCATTCCCTACAATCCCGATGATCAGATCTTCATGGATCAATTAGATCGACTGATGCCATTAACCGATTTGGTGATGCTGGATATCAAGCACATCGATCCAGCAAAACACAAAGAATTGACCGGACAGCCCAATACCGGAATCCTTGCCTTTGCCGCTTATTTAGCGCAGCGTAATGTCGCCATGTGGATACGTCATGTCGTGGTACCCGGTATCACAGATGAATCGAAGTACTTGTATGATTTAGGCTATTATATCGGTCAATTTCACAATCTAAAAGCTTTGGATGTGCTTCCGTACCATACCATGGGAGAAGTCAAGTATGAGAAAATGGGGATTCCTTATCGCTTAAAAGATGTTCCTGCGATGGACAAGGATCTTGTCGTGGAAAAGAAACAGATCATACTAGAGGGGATTCGGAAAAGGCGGGAAGAAACGAGTTAGATAGTAACGCGTGAACTGTAACTGAATTTGCGTAGTGTCGTCAAATTTCTTTATTGTCTATTGTGCTTGGAGGCATTTTATATTACAATAGTTGCATTGAGGCGTTTTCTACCTCGATGTTATTATCAGCAACATGAAGGAAATATTTTTATTGAATAGGAGGATGAGTAAATGGCATTTGTAATTGATGATTCATGTGTATCTTGTGGCGCTTGTGCCGCAACGTGCCCGGTGGGAGCTATTTCTGATGGTGGTTCTAAGTATGAGATTGATCCCGAAAAATGCATCAGCTGTGGTGCATGCGCGGGTGTCTGCCCGGTAGGCGCTATTTCAGAAGGCTGAAATACTTAGTATTTATTCGTATTTAAAGAAAAAGACGTTCATTCTAATGAACGTCTTTTTCTTTTTTCCTTTTTGGTCGATCTGTCCAATTCGGTTCGCAGGGATTGATCCGGCGAATCTTTTCGTAATTTCTCGGCTTTTCTGCCACGGCTTTTGGTTCGTAAGAGCTCGTCCATTTTCTTATAATATTCGTCACTACGCTGATCAAGTGTTCGACTGCGTTCTTCTTCGCGTTCTTCGAGTAAGCGGAACTGGTAATCCATCTCTTTGACGACGGTTTCTTTGATCTCGCGGGTCAATTCCTTGTTGTTTTCTAAAAGTGTTTCGCGGATGAGTTGCTGTAAAAGCCATTGGAGTCGTCTGGCCTTATCTTCGCGGCTTTCCGACGCGACTTGTGTGTTTGGTGTCGATAAGATATCAAGTGTTGAGGGTTCAGTATCCGTATCAATATCGGAAATTTGTAGTTCGTCTTGTTTTGCTTTGTTTTCTTCCGATGTGATGACATCCAATTTGCCGTCTTTTAGAATCATTTTGATCGCCTTCAACTGCAATCCCCTTTCTTTCATCCCCTTGATTTGCTTAAATCGATCCACATCCTCCTTTGTATAGTAGCGATGCCCTAGTTCATTGCGCTTAATGGGCAAATGCAATTCTTCCTCCCAGTATCTTAGTACATGGCTCTCTACATGTACTTCTTTTGCGGCGTCTGAAATTAACAGAACATTACTCATAAGCCAGCTCCTATCCGCGCACTTTTGGCGCTCACGCATATACAGATTAAAAAAGGATGAACAACTACTTATAGACGGAGAAATTAATGTTGAAGGTTGACAAATTTTGTATATTGAGGAAGCCAACGTAGTTCAATGGCTCCGATCGGACCATTTCGCTGTTTCGCAATATTTACTTCTGCAATCTCTTTTTTGTCCGTATCTTTATTGTAGTAGTCGTCCCGATACAAAAACATGACGACATCAGCATCTTGTTCGATTGCGCCGGAATCACGCAAATCGGATAAAATTGGTCTGTGATCGGGTCTTTGTTCTACTGCTCGACTCAGCTGTGACAATGCCAACAGCGGGACGCCCAATTCTCTGGCGATTGATTTGAGCGATCTGGAAATATCGGAAATTTCCTGTTGTCGGGAGTCTTTTCTTTGCGTGCTTCCGGTCATTAACTGTAAGTAGTCGATAATGACCATCTCGATATGATGTTCCAATTTAAATTTACGACATTTCGAGCGTAGTTCGGCAACGGTAATACCCGGGGTGTCGTCTATGATCAGATTGGAACGTCCAATCATTCCGGCACTCTCGATGAGTTTTTCCCACTCCGGATCCGTGAGTTGTCCTGTTCGTAGGTGTTGCGCGTCCACTCTCGATTCTAAGGAAAAGAGGCGGTTGACCAACTGTTCTTTGCTCATTTCCAGACTGAATATCGCGACAGCTTTTTTTTGTCGAAAAGCCACGTGTTCGGCGATATTGAGAGCAAATGCTGTTTTACCCATAGAGGGTCTTGCGGCGATTAAAACCAAATCTGAAGGTTGCATCCCGGCTGTGCGATAATCTAAATCAGTAAAACCGGTTGCGATACCGGTGACGACTCCTTTATTTCGAGATGCCAATTCGATTTTTTCTAAGGCATCCATGACAATGCGGCGAATGGGAACGAATTCACTAATATTGCGTCGTTGAATGAGCCCAAATACTTTCTTTTCGGTCTCCTCCAAAATGACTTCCAGCGATTCTTTTCCGGCATAGCAGGTATTTAGAATCTCTTCGTTTAATCGAATCAATTTACGGAGTGTGGATTTCTCCGCTACGATATCCGCGTAATATTTGATGTTAGCTGTGGTAGGGACGATCGTTACCAATTCACGAGCGTACTCCAAATTGCTGACTTCCGAGGGGACATCTTTTTCTTTGAGTCGATTCTGAAGGGTGATCAAATCCACAGGATGACCTTGTTCCCATAGTTCAGCGATGGTTTCAAATAAGATACCGTACTGACGGTTGTAGAAGTCCTCCTCCGTCAGAATACCGGCTGCGATCCCGATCGCTTCTCTGTCGAGAATCATCGCTCCGATCACGGATTGTTCCGCTTCAAGGCTATGTGGTAAGATTCTCTGCAATACATTTTCTTCCATGCGGATTGTGCCTCTTTAGGATGATTTGACATTGATTTTGAGGGTACCTTGAACTTTGGGGTGAAGTTTGATTACGACTTCATGTAGTCCAAACGTTCTGATGTTTTCGGAAAGTTGTATTTTCTTCTTGTCCAATTCAATTTCAAATTGCGCTTTGTACGCTTCCGCAATTTCTTTTCCGGAAATCGATCCAAATGCTTTTCCACCTTCACCGGCTTTCATATAGATAGATATTTCTTTTTCTGAAAGGGTACTAGCGAGGGTTTGTGCAGCTTCTAATAGTTTCTTTTCTTTTTGCGCAATACGTTCTTTTTGCAATTTTAAATCATTTAAATTTGCGGGGGTGGCTTCTACCGCAAGCTTTCGAGGTAGTACATAGTTTCTCGCGTAGCCATCGTTGATTTCAATGAGATCCCCTTTTTTGCCAAGGTTTTTATCGTCTTGTAACAAGATTACTTTCATGCTCGCTCCCGTCTGCGCGCCTATGGCGCGCGTTCAAATCAAGGCGTTTGAAAGTCGCTTTCAAACATGCTCCCGTCTGCGCGCCTATGGCGCGCGTTCAAATCAAGGCATTGCCCCATCTGCGCGCCAAAGGCGCGCTTAGATTTCTCCGTTTTCCAACATGGAATCAATGGTCTGCTTGAGGATACCAATTGCTTCCGCCATACTCATTCCTTCAATCTGACAAGCAGCGATACTCATGTGTCCGCCGCCGCCCATGTGCTCCATGATGATCTGTACATTTACCTCGTCGATAGATCGTGCGCTGACGTACACTTTGCCTTGATATTGTGTCAATACAAAGCTGGCTTTGATCCCTTTGATGTTGAGCAATTCGTTGGCGGCTTGTGCTCCGACGATCGTAGGACTGGGCAAATCTTCTCCGGTACATACGGAAATCGCAAAATATTGGCGATAAATCTCTGCTTGGCTGACAGCATCCGCTTTTGCTTTGTATTCCAAAGCACCTTCGCGGAACAATTTACGGACACGAGTCACATCGGCACCGTTTCTGCGTAAAAATGCAGCCGCTTCAAACGTACGTACACCGGTTTTGCTCATAAAGTTGCTTGTATCGATCATAATACCCGAATACATACAATCCGCTTCTTCAGGTCGTATCTTAATATCATCGTACGTATATTGCAGAATCTCAGATACCATCTCGCATGAGGAAGAAGCATAAGGCTCTACATAGGATAATGTGGCGTTTTCTACAGTTTCTGATCCTTGTCGATGGTGATCCAATACAACGATGGATTTGCAAAATCGTATCAGTTCGGGGCATTCGGTGATGGATGGCTTGTTGACATCTACGATGACCAGTACTGCGTTGCTGCCGACCGCTTCCATAGCTTGTTGGTTTGTTAATATCATATCATCGTCATATTCCGGGTTGTTGCGGAATAGATCTACCAAAGGTTGAATGGAAGTAGAAATATCATTTAGAACAATGTGTGTCTTGCGTCCAAGCGTCTGCGCTACCCGATAGATACCGACTGCAGCTCCGAAACTATCCACATCAGCCATGCGATGTCCCATCACCAAAACCTTATCTTTGGCTGTAATAATCTCACGCAGTGCATGAGCCTTTACGCGCGCTTTTACGCGGGTGTTTTTCTCCATTTGTTGACTCTTGCCACCGTAATAGGTGATACGCTCCGGAGTCTTGATCACCGCTTGATCGCCACCTCGTCCCAGAGCCAAATCAATGGAATTGCGTGCAAATTCGTAATTTTGTGCATAACTAAGTCCATCAACACCGATACCGATACTCAGTGTCACAGCCATTTCATTGCCGATATTGACCGTTTTGACGTCTTCCAACAGTTCAAAGCGTGTTTCTTGAAGAGCAGAAAGTGCTTTCTTGCGCATGACGACCAAATACTTGTCCTTCTCTAACTTTTTACAAATACCGTCAATGGCAGAAACATATTTATTTACTTTTCGGTCGATTAAGGCGATCAGAAGGGATCTTCGAACCTCCTCCACACTGTCTAACGCTTCTTCATAATTGTCTAGATAGATCATACCGACAGCCAGACTTTGGTCATCTACTTCCTGCAATGCGATACGAAGTGCCGTCTGGTCAATCAAAAAAACGGAAATCATAAAACCGCCGAAAGAGGAACCATCTATGAAGTCGCTGTTTTCCATCATGTTTTTGAGGGAAATCTTCTTGAACTTCGCTATGTAGTCGTTACCTTCATATTCTAACTGATACGCCGCTTCGTCCACACCGGAGTCGTCCGGAAGCTTGTCTCTTGTAATTGCGGGAAATACGGCGGTAATGGAACGATTGTATCCTTTGGGTTGATGAATGATCGTTTCAAAAGCTTGGTTGGTCCAGATCACCTTGCCGGAGTCGTCAAGTAAAGCGTAGGGCATCTCAAGTTCTCGTAAGACGCGTCTTTGAATCTGTCCGTATTCTGTAGCAAAGTTAATCAACTCGTTTAAAATGATGGGTTTGTTATAAATATATAGTGTTAAAGTAACCGCTAGACAGATCAGCGTATAAACAGATGCAATCAATCCGGCATTCACATTTTGAAAGAAAATCGCTACATCAATAAGGCACAGTAATATTAAAAGATAAAGATGAAACTGTAAGTAGGACTTGATTCTTCCTTTGAGCTTCATGTGTTTTTTCATATAATGGTACCTTTCTAAAAACAAAAACGAAAAATCGGTTGTTTCGTACAGTATAACAAATACAAACCGATTGTGCTATATCTTAATTTGTCGAAATGAACAAGGGATTGCCGTAATTTGAGGGCGTAGCCGTGAATTTGTGTGTAGAAATTGGTGGGAGATGCAAAGTTTGAAAGTAAGGAACTATCAACCTCCTTGAGTGGTACGCGCGCCGGTGGCGCGCAGGCGGGAGCAAGTGTGAAAGTTTATGACAAAGGGCGGCTGCTTTTGTAAAACAGTCGCCCCATTTTAGTTAATCACAAACATAAGGCATGAGAGCCAAATGACGAGCACGCTTAATCGCCACCGTTAATGCGCGTTGATGTTTCGCACAGTTGCCGGTAATACGGCGAGGAAGGATCTTCCCGCGTTCCGATACATATTTCTTGAGTTTTAAGCTATCTTTGTAATCAATCACGTTATCTTTGCCACAGAAAATGCAAACTTTCTTTTTTCTGCGAAGACCGCCTCTTTTTCTGATGGGCGCGTCGCCTTTGTCTTGCCTATTAAAAGCCATTGTTATGCCTCCTCCTGCTTATTTAATTGAAAGGTAACTCCTCGTCGATACCATCGGGGATATTCATGAACCCTTCTCCGGCACCGGATAAAGAAGATCGGTTGGATCCTGTCGGATTGGAATAAGATCCGTAGTCACTATTGCCACCGCCGGACGCTCCTTTGCTTTCTGCAAATTCTTGGTCGTCTACGATGACTTCTGTGGTATAGACTTTTATTCCGTCTTTGTTGGTGTAACTGCCGGTCTGGATCCTGCCACTGACAGCTATCTTTGTCCCTTTGTGTAAATATTTTTCTGCGAATTCCCCGCTCTTTCCAAAAGCGACACAGTTGATAAAATCGGCGGTCTGCTCGTCGGAGTTGTTGGAACGCGCCATACGGCGGTCTACAGCCAAGGTGTATCTGGCGATTGCTAAGGGTGGTTGCGCCTGTGAGTATCTAACATCGGGATCTCTGGTGAGTCTTCCCATTAATACGACTTTATTCATGATTGCTCCTATCTGTCTTGTGTGACAGCGTTAAATCGGGTAGTCCTATTGTTATGACTCGTCTTGTTTCACAACAAGATAACGAAGTACATTCTCCATGATGCGAATGCGGCTTTCGATTTCAGCCGGCGCGAAGGTCGGAGCTTTAAAGTGAATGAAGTAGTAATAAGCTTCCTTCATTTTTTGAATCTCGTAAGCAAGTCTTTTCTTGCCCCATTCATCAACTTGCAAATCTTCGCCGCCGAATCTTTCGATCAACGTTTTGCATCTGTCGATTACTGCCGTTCTCTCGTCGTCCTCGATTTTCGCGCTGACAGCGACGGCTAACTCATACTTTGTCATTGTTACAGTGCCTCCTTTTGGTCTCTGGCCCCCGTCCTACCGGGAGCAAGGAATTTGACATATCACGAACCGCTATGATACCATGTTTCGGACAAGTTTTCAAGTCTTTTTGGTAATTTCGCGCACTCTTTTTTCTAAAAGTGGACGAGCGATCATGATTTGATGCTGGCACCCCAGACATTTGAGTCGAAAATCAGCACCGCTTCGTAAGACTTCCCAAGAAGCGTTTCCGCAGGGATGGTTTTTTTTGAGTGTTAAGATATCACCAATTTGGATATCCATGTGTTGAGTGCTCCTATTCATGTGATTGGGTTGCTGCTGTCTATTCCTTCAATTCTCAAGAAACTGCCGAGCTGTTTCAATATGATGCTGAAAATCAACCTTACAAAAATCTGTAGTATCTATCTTCACAACTTTGCCGCCTACATGGAAGGCATCCAAATTGCGACACCATTGATCAAAATCATGATACAAAACCTCAGTAAACAGTTTGTTTGCTTCGCCACGCTCAGAGGTGTTTTCACGGTCAACAAATCTTTTGTGCAGGATATGTGTATCACCAATGAATTTAAAAGTGAGAGATTCGCAGCAATATTGGTCGATTAACGATCGAATCATCTTCGCTTCGTCTATATGCTTAATACCTGCGGGGACAAAGTTCCCTTCCAAAATGAGCGGGATTCCTGCTTCAAAAAGTCTCTCGGTCACATACATCATAGCGTTGAACGTGACGGCAGAAAAGCGACTGCTTTCATTTCGATCCGGAATCTTTATGTCGGAACATAACGCGATTTTAAAAGTGTCTTTTACAAAGTATGGAATATGTAGTGCCTCTGCTAATAAAGTTGCAAAGGTTGATTTTCCGGATGCCAGATAGCCTTCTATTAATATGATTTTATTCGTCATAGATCCTACCTCTCGTTTATTTTCCTAATTATAAACGGCAAGATTGATGAAATCAAATGATTTGCGAAAACCAAGCAAATCGGACTATCATCCTATCGACAAAGGATTTACAAAATGTGGTTGATTGTGTTACGCTGATTAGGGAATGGCAAGATGAAATTGTGCAGTAGCAATAGCGAAGCAAGGAGAAAGGAGTTCAGAACATGGCGGTATTACAAGTTAGTTATTACACTACGACACTAATGAGGTCAACGGTTTTCCATGCAGTGTTACCAAATGATTTATTGCCGGATGCGAAAAAGGGAAATCCTCATTATGAGAGACCGATGAAGACATTGTACCTCTTACACGGTTATGCCGGTAATTCCGGTGATTGGCTGTTCAACTGCAATCTCGGCGATTTGTCAGCGAAGTATAATCTGGCGATCATTATGCCCACGGGAGAGAACAGCTTTTACTTAAATGGGAAAGGCACCGGGTCAGCGTATGAGACATTGACAGGGCAGGATCTGGTGGATTATACCAGAAATATGTTTGGGTTGTCCTGTAAGAAGGAAGATACGTTTATCGGTGGATTGTCCATGGGGGGATTTGGAGCAATCCATACAGGTCTGAAGTATCCGGAGACTTTCGGTAAAATAGTAGGACTTTCTTCGGCGCTGATTACCGGATCCTTAAAGAATATGAAACCCGACACCAACAATGGTATCGCAGATTATGACTACTATGTGCGGGTCTTTGGGGATTTGGAACAGGTGGAATCTGGGGAGAACAGTCCCAATTATTTAGTGAAACATCGGAAGGAAAAGGGGGACACCATACAACCTATTTTCATTGCTTGTGGGAAAGATGACTTTTTGCTTCAAGCCAATAGGGAGTTTGTGAAAGTATTGGAGGAGCAGGGAGTGGATTGTACTTATCAGGAGAGCGAAGGGGTGCATGACTGGCACTTTTGGAATAAAACGATTGAACCTGCGATTCAATGGTTACTTCAATGAAATGTTCCTTCCTCAGAGGTGGACGGATATGGCTTGATCATAATAGCCATATCCGTTTATCGTTTGTGATTTTCTACTCGGACTGAGTTTCTCTAACGATGTAGTTTGTAAGAAGTTTGAGTTGTTTTGGGTAAATAAGCAGATATAGCATTAGGGAATGTCATCTAGGGAACTTGGAATAGAAGTGAACTTGGATACTTAACCTCTTTCAAACCTGTACTACATCATGTATAAGTGAATTTAAATATCTTTATGTTATTAATTTGCGGATCACAGTAATGCTCTCAAGCGTTCTGTGTAGAAACGTAAAGATGATTAAAAACGTTTATACTAGACGTTCCGATGAGCCCGTAGAACGTAAAATACTCTTAAATATCCCCGACTCAATGCGGTTCTGTGGGTTGATAAGCTATTAAGACGAAATTTAGAACGTTCTTTATGTTCGAAAGCAGCAATAGTGCAAACCACGCAATTTACCGTCCAAGGATGAGTTCCTCCGATACACTGATGGCGAGTATTTCGAGCCGACTAAACCTTATGTCGACTTACGAGCATTCATTATCAAATCGAAGCTCAGCATACAAATGGGGATAGAGGGGTGGATGGCGATTAATGATTTGGGACTGCGGGATAAGAGATAGAAATGTGTGATTTTTTTTGTCGAATTGTGAAAAATAGGAACTATAGATGGTTTTATTTTAGTGAGATAAGAGATAGAATGTGTGAAGGGGTTTGAATGTATAACATTTGTAGCGGTCTTATAGGATAATTGAATATATTTATCACGCAAATACGACTGCTCTTCGATTTTATCTCGATGTAAGCTTGAATTTGCAATATATGTCATTAATAGCTATTGAAGAAACAGGAAACGTTTACATTTAAACTGAAAATAAGATTAGTAAAACTCATAAATATTTGCCAATGTCATTTGCAGTTCTTGTACGAAAACAATACAGTAATTGCGAAATGGAATAGAGATAAAAACCATATAATCTGATTTCTATATAGATATCAGAAAATCAAATGATTTAGATTAACAGAAAAAGTTTCAGAAAATACACATATTATCCTTGACATATTTTGCGCTTAATGTTATCTTAGACCAAAAGGAGTTGATTTTTATGTTAAACGATTTCGAACATATTGATCAAAAATATAGTTTTTCCAATGCCATCTCATGGCAAGTAGCAGATAATATATTTATTATTCAACATGAAATAAATAATCAGTTGTATGCTTTTGATCAAGTTGCTTTTGAAATATGCCATGCGCTCATGGTTCATGGTGAAGGCGTTATAAGCGTTATTAATAAATTAAGCATTAAATATGAAATTCCAAAGGAAGTTATACGAGATGATGTTTTACAATTTTTGAATTCTATGGTTGAAAAGGGACTTATGTATGTATAAACTTGATAATGATTTTGATAGCGATTTTATCACGCTGCTTGCGCATGAAAAAAATATACCGATGTATGTATCAATTGAGTTACTGACAAGTTGCAATTGGAATTGTGCACATTGTTATTTAGTCAATCATTCCAACTCGGGCATATCACAAGCAAAAATATTTCAGATTTTTAATGAACTAAGAAATTTAGGAACAAAAGACTTAGTTTTAACTGGTGGCGAGATTTTCACACGACCCGACATTATGGATATTATTAGCAGAGCGCGCAAAATGGGTTTTCGTGTAAGTTTGTTTAGTAATGCGTCGTTATTAAATGAAAATATAGTTGATAAATTAGTCGAATGGGCAGTTTACGAATATTCGTGTACAATTTTTTCAATTGTGGATGAGGTTCATGATAAATTAACTGGAGTAAATGGTTCGTTAAAATGTGTACTGAAAAATATTAAATTGCTCATGTCGAAGGGTGTAAACGTTGAAGTGAAAACTCCATTAATGATGATGAATTATGATACACTACAAGAAACAAAAAAATATTTTGAAGATTTGGGTGTAAAATATGCAATAAATCCAAATATAAGCTTGAAAATGGACGGGTCGGAAACAACTAAGGAATTTAGGCTAAATGAAGAATTACTTAGAGGTGTTCTGCCATCTATTGATAATGTCGATGATTTTCGTACATATAGTGACTTAAACAATGAAATATGCCCGAATTTGCGATATACGATGACTATAGCTGCAAATGGTGATATCTTTCCATGTAGTTCGTTTTATATGCCTGTTGGTAATGTTTACAAGAAATCTTTACATGATATTTGGAATAGTCCTTATTATGTAGACTTGAGAAGTCTACGGCGTAATTCGTTAAAAAATTGTGCGGACTGTGATGATTATGATTTTTGTTCGTTTTGCCCGGGTACTGCATATTTAGAAGGAGGAGATATGCTAACTTGTTGCGACTCAATAAAGCTAGCTTCTCATATAGGAAGAGATGTTTATTATGCAAAACATGAAAAGGAGAGTAAAAATGGAAAACAAGTATGAAAAGCCAGAATTAAAAGCAGCAAAGATGCTCCCGATTACAATGTGTAAGCATGCAATATGTAATGGGAAATCTCACATAGTCACAACACCGGAATTAAAACACGAGTTGAGTGCTATAATTCTTAAGGATGAGAAAGTTGCATAATCTTGTGAACTGATTAGTTGACTTTGTGAAAAATGAATGAACGAGATTGCATTTATTGTAGTGCAATCTCGTTCATTCATTGGAATGGAATTTAATATGATAAAAAGGATTTTGTCTTTAATTAAATTACTAATTACGTTATCGCCTTTGCAGGTCATACTAAAAATTATCTTACAGATTTCGTTGGGACTTCTTGGCTCTATGGGGATCCTTTTTTTGCAAAATGCTATTGATGCAATTGGCGGTTTTATAAAAAATGAAAATAATGGCTATATTGCTCAAATATGGTGCGGGGTATATGTTGTTTCGTTGTTGGTAGTTGCAGTTGGGAATAATTACATTAATCATACACTCAACATCTCACTTAAGAGAAAACTGAATGATAAAATGGCATCTACTATTATAGATAAACTAAAAAAAATTGATTACGCCTATTATGAAAGCAAACGATTTCATGATACCCTTGCGCGTATGTCTGATGCACCGGAGGAACAGTTATTTAGTCTGTTTTCGGATTTGTGTGAAATCGGCGCAAGTTTTGCCGGTGTGTTGGGTTTAGCAGTGATTTTTTTCCAAGCTAATGCGTTATTTGTCATTAGCTTTGTGATCCTCTTTACGCCGACTGTTTTTCTGATGTTTCGTATTGAAGATATACTAGAAGAAATGTATGATGACCAAACGCCCGACGAACGTGAACTAGGCTACTTATCTGAGCTTATGGCGAATAAGGATTCGCTAACCGAATTCAAGGTATTCCAAGCATTTCAATACATTGCTAAAAAATGGAATGCCAAGGCGGATATTGTTACAGAGGAAAGACGTAAAACGGTAAAGCGAGCTGAAATGTATGCCTTCCTGTCCAGTGCTTTGTTACAGTTATGGACGATCAGCACGATAGTTGCGCTTGTCATGCTTGCGATCAACGGCATACTGACATTCGGAACACTGGTTGCGTTGGCGGCTTCGACTGAAGCTATGATAGCGACCGCCGGGGAATTTTCATTGTTTGCGCGTGAATTGAGAGCAAATTTAAATATACTGAAGCATTATTTCAAATTCATGAAATTACCTAATATGCCTTTCGAAAAAAGCGTCGCCATATATAATAAACCGTCTTTTTCAACAATCGAATTTAAAGATGTATTTTTTAAATATCCGGAATTTGACGATGAAGGGAATGTTATCACAAATAGCGATGAAAGCCATGCAGTATATGTTTTGAACGGCTTTAATGCAACCTTTCACACCCAAAAGCATACAGCAATTGTGGGTACCAACGGAAGCGGAAAATCTACAATTGTGAAATTGTTGCTTGGCTTATATCAACCAAACAAAGGAGAAATTCTTGTGGATGGTCGCAATATTTCAAGCATACCACGTGAGGAGCTTCGCAAATCGTTTTCAGTGCTGTTTCAAGATTATGGGAAATATCAATTTTCTGTTCGTGAAAATGTCGCGTTACATAACACGAGCAAAATGGATTGTGACCTAGCGATCAAACAAGCATTACGCGAGTCGGAGTCCGATTCAAAACTTAGCGAAAACTTGGATATGCCATTAGGTAAGCTGGCTGCGGAAGGCATCGGATTATCCGGTGGAGAGTGGCAAAAAATTGCATTGGCACGTTCGTTTTTCGAACAGCGTGATGCGTCACAAAATGAGAAATTTGTCATTTGGGACGAACCGACCGCAAGCTTAGATGCCATAGCGGAGAGCAAACTCTACGATGGACTTTTGAAGCGATTGGACGGAAGCGGCGGAATCATTATTTCACATAGACTGGCGAGCACGCGGTTGGCGGATGAAATTATCGTTCTGGAAGATGGAAAAACGATTGAAATGGGTGGATTTGATGCATTACTGGCTGCAGATGATCATTTTGCCAAAATGTTCGAAAGTCAACGCGAATGGTATGGATGAGGTGTTTCTAAATGAATACTTTTGCTTATATTTATAAGTTCTTTTTTAAAAAATTACCTAGTGCGTGTATTGTGCTTTTCGCATCTTTATTGGTTTCTGCAATGGTTCCATCCGCATTGACCATATCGTCCGCGCATTTATTTGACTCGGTATTCGCCATTGTATCACAGCAGCAAGATGCTTCTGCCAAAATGCCAACGGTGTTCTTTTTTATGTTTTTATATCTTGGGGTTTACTTATTTGATAATATTTTGGGTTCTCGTGCCGATTTGATTAAGAATGCCGACATTTTTAATAAAGGAAGTATGTATTTTAAGTCGCAGCTGAACCAAAAAACACTCGAAATCCCGATTATCAACTATGAAAACGCTGATTTCCTCAATGAGTTAGAAGCAGCAAAAAAAGCAGTTGAGGGAGAGAAAATGTCCTCTTTGTTCTACAGCCAGGCGGAAGCACTCGGAGCGCTTATCGCGCTACTTGGTATTTGTATAACGGTTGGAAGTATTAACTGGATGTTGCTTCCTATTAGCGCGTTGTCGCTTGCCCCCTATTTCATAACTCGTATGTTGCGCGGTCGCGACTATGACAAATTGAAAAGAATACAATTACCGGAACATAGAAAAAAGACATATTTGTGGAAATTGTTCACAGGATCCAGTTCTGTGAAAGAAATGCGGGTTTCAGGATTTAGCGATTTCATTTTCAATAAATGGGAAAATACTCGAAAGGAAATTAGGGACAAAGCTTGGGCGATTGAAATGAAAGATGCAAAGATACTTGTTCTTTGCTCCCTTATACAAGCAATCGGTTTTGCCGGCGCATTTGGGATATTGCAATATTTAACGTATCATAGAAACATTACAATTGGTGAATTCGGTGCAATGTGTATTGCGTTTAAAGCATTGCAGGATTCAATGAAAAACTTTTTGTATCAAACGGGACGATTGAAAATAACGATGTCCGAGGCGAGCGATTTTATAAGGTTTATGAATCGTAAATTCAATATGGATGTCGATATTGGCGCAAATGCCACGCCAAATAGCATTTTTCATTCCACGTATAAGGAGAGAGATGGAGATAGTGTAATGCCATGGGCGAGACTCACAGATGTTTGCTTTGATTATCCGGGAAGCAGCGGTCACGCTATTGACCATGTGAATATGGAAATCAAACGAGGCGCTAAAACAGCAATCGTCGGTCTCAATGGAAGCGGTAAAAGTACACTGGTAAAGCTTTTACTTGGACTTTATGAACCATCCGTTGGGGTGATCGAACGTTATGGCAATGACGCATCCGATGAGAAGAAAGAGCGTTTGGGTAATGACCCATCCATAAAGAATGAGACCGGCGTTGACGAAAGCTTGCAGAA
>JAISHZ010000172.1 GCA_031262285.1 Lachnospiraceae bacterium
AAATCTCCTTTCGAAACGATTCATTTTGTTCATTTACGAATCCAAGCTTTTCACATTTTCTCACAATCACATGAAAAAATCCAGTCTTTTTTGTGTGGATGTTGCTACGAGTACGAATGACGCTTTCGCGGGTACAGTCCGACAGATCTTTCCTTCTCTCGCGTCCCCTTCCCATGTAACATAAGGTTGTGAATGATAACTGGGTTTTATTTCGGTTCGTTCTTTTGACGGCGTTTTTCGAGACTTTCTGTCATTTTGTTGGCTAGACGTCCTTGTGCGCGATATTGGTAGATAAACATTATCACGAATACGAATAGGATGCATGCCATCAAACCCAATATCATGGGGAGTTGGTCGGGAAGATACCATTTGTAGAGGTAGCCGGATCCCATCACGATGAAAGTGTTATATAAGCACGTGCAAATAGTTGATAGGATTGCACGTTTTTTTGACATATCTTCTTTGCGCCATAGGACGGCTACCAAGCTGCAGAGTGCACATGTGATAAGTATTTCCCACAGAATACTGACATCTAATAAGGCATCCTCCCAAAAGATTTCAATATATACCGCGGTAACGAAAAGAACGAGTGCAGTCAGTTTCGTGAACAAATCGATTAATAATTTTAACATATGCTCCAATCTGCGCGCTATAGCGCGCATTTTAATCAAGGAGTTTGAAAGTTTCCTTTACTTTCAAACATTGCTCCAATCTGCGCGCTTTAGCGCGCATTTTAATTTATAAACCTAATATTTCTTTAAGTGAGCTGACATATTGTCTGGAAATGATTAGTTTTTCTCCATTGGTTAAGGTGGCTTCGAGTCTGCCGTGGAAGGCCGGTGCTAGTGTTTTGACGTATTGTAGGTTTACGATCACTGATTTGGAGATGCGGTAAAATTGATCGATGGATAGTAAGTCTTCCAACTCATACAGTTTTTGTCTGCATTCCATACATTCAGCTTCTGTATAAAGAAATACACGGTGATCAACTGATTCAAAATAGTAGATGTCTTTTGATAAGACACGATGCCATTTCCCATCTTGATTGGCAGTAAGGGTGATTGCTCCGTTTTTCATGCTATTGATCAATTTCAATAGAGCAGGATCTACTTGCGTACATCGTAAAATCACCATTTCTTCTTCACCCGGTTGAATATCTTCTATTATGACCCGCATTTTGCTTCCTCTCGTTTATGGGGTTCTGTTCCTTATTTTGAGCGTATGCGCAGGGCTCCGATTAGGGAAAGCATAGCACAGATAAACAAAAAAGCAACAGAAACTATCGTGGGTAGTATGTGTTCGCCCCAATTGATTTGTATCCCCATCGCTTTACGGTATTCCTCTAATACAAGGGGGTCTAATCCTTTGAAAAGGGTCTGTATCGGCGCATTGGTCAGAAGATCTCTGAGTAGCGCACTTTGATGTAGAACCGGCAGGCATTTGAGGAAAAGTCGGACTGAGTCGGTGAGCATTCCCATGGGTAGATAGATCGCTCCCAAAAAGCCTATTAAAGTCCCTACAATCGTACCAAACCCCGTCCACGCACCGGCGCTTTTCACACATAGCGCGATGATCTGCATAAAGGTGGAATATAAGATACAGTTTAACAAGATCAGTCCACAGACTTTGCCGTGGGTCGTAAGGGAGGGAAAGTCCCCGCCTTGTAGCGTATTGATTCCCAATGCTATTCCGTATGTGATAAGACACATAACGGTACTCACTACCACTGAGGAAAGAATATAGCTGACTGCCAATTGCCATTGCTTGAGAGGTGTCACACGTAGGCTCATTTGTTTGTTCGTCTCTTGGTCTATTACAATCCTTCCTGCCATTGTGAGACTGATTGTCACACTGTTGACCACCAAAATTCCTGCAATATTCCATAAAAATAGAACAGATTTCATATTTTCCGTGGTTTCTTCTGTGATCGTCTTTCCAAATCCCACAAGGATCTCTTCTAGTGAATCGTAAGTAGATTTTCCAAGGAAAAGAACTGTCAACACAATGACAATCAACATGGTTAGGATCGAAAATAGAACTTGTGCGCGATCTCTACTGTATAATAAAAAGTTACGTTTCACAAGAGTAAATATAGCCTTATATGATGATCGATTCATTTTTGCTCCTATCTGCTCGCCAACGGCGTGTGTTTTCATACTTATTCCCGTCTGCGCGCCAACGACACGCGTATCAATCAAAGCGTTTGAAAGTTCTCTTACTTTCAAACTTGCTCCCGTCTGCGCGCCGCTGGCGCGCGTACCAATTAAGGAGTTTGAAAGTTCCTTTACTTTCAAACATTGTTCCTGTTGGCGTGCCAACGACATGCGTTCTAATCATGGCGTTTGAAAGTGATCTGTGCTTCTGGGTCTTCTGTTTCGACCAATTTCTTGCCGGTACAATTTAAGAAGACGTCGTCCATTGTTCCCTGTATGACTTCGAAACCTCGTAAGGATGTTTCACATTCGTGCAATATCGGGATGGCTTCCATTGTGTGTTTCATTTTAACGCTGATACCTTCTTTGTCTTGATAGACTCGAATGTTGTGTTCTCTAAATCGGCGAAAGAAGTGTTCCTTTTGAACGTCTTCATAAAAATAGAGCTTCAGAGTATCATATGCGTATTTTTCTTTTAACTCATAGGGCGTGGCGTGTTCTTTGATCTTTCCTTCATCCATAATCGCTATGGTATCGGCGATCGCTGCTTCTTCCATATAGTGAGTGGTTAAAAAAACACTCATATCTCCTGCTTTCCGCAAAGTTTCTACCCCCTCCCATACACTTTTGCGCGTAGCAGGATCCAATCCTGTGGTAGGTTCATCCAGAAACAAGAGTTTGGGACGATTCATCAACGCTCTTGCAATTTCACATTTGCGTTTTTGTCCGCCGGACAATTTACCAAACCTACGAGGTAGCAAGTCTTCCAGTTGTAGAATTTCGCTTATTTTATGCAATCGATTTTTGACCTTTTGGCTACTTTTTTCATACAAATGTCCTCGAATCAATAAGTTTTCTTTTACAGTGAGGATATCGTCCAAACAATTATCTTGGTAGACGATCCCAATGCGCGCCCGAATGTCGCTATCTTGCTGTCCAAGGCGGTATCCGCACACGCGAGCATCTCCCGCGCTCGGGGTGAGTATCGTACACAACATATGAATCGTGGTCGTTTTGCCTGCACCGTTACAACCCAAAAAGCCAAACAGTTCCCCTTCTTTGACTACCAATGAAATATCATCGACTGCTTTCTTATTTTTAAAATGCTTTGTTAAGTGATTGATTTGTATGACCGATTCCATCACAAATGCTCCTTTCTAATGTGTCAAGCCCCAAATACAGATTTTTTAAGGCTTGGACGATTTTATTTACCTCAAAGATAGAGGGTTCAAGATGATTTATTTGATGCTTATAAGACCGCCTCTGTGCCTCATTTTACGCAAGATCTTTCTAAACGCAATCCCTCTATGCGTAAGTTGCACATAAGAATACGTAAGTTGCGAAAATCACGTGGCATATTTTCCCTCTTTTCATTTTTACGGTTCTGTGGTTGAATGTGAAAAACAGAAAGGAAACGCATATGACAAAACAAGAAATTTCAGAAATCAAAAAGCTCTATACACCGGATAAATGCTCCATTTCACGCTTATGCGGTTGTTATGTAGATGGCGAGAAGAACAAAAAAGCGATTTTTGAGCAGTCTTTCTTATCACTGGCAGAAGAAGACATTCACAAGTATTTTGACATTTTGAAAAAAACGCTTTCAGGGTCAACAGGCAAAAATTTACATACACTGCCGTTTCCCTTAGAAGCGGAGGTTGAAGGGAGTGCACACGCCGCGCTGCTTGCGCTTCGCGATAGTAAATTACAAGATGAGCAGTTGCTAACGGAGTTTTATGACCGTGTCATCGAAAGCTACGAATATGTCGGGAATTACTTGATCTTACTCATTCACGATACCTACGATGTTCCAACGAAGACGACCGATCGTTTGAGCTTAGACGACGCTTCCGAAAATGTGTATGAGTATATCCTATGTTCCATTTGTCCCGTCGATTTAGCCAAACCGGCGCTCTCCTATCATGCGGAAGAAGGGACTTTCAGTAATCGTAATCGAGATTGGATCGCCGGTGCGCCTATTTCCGGTTTTCTATTTCCGGCATTCCATGATCGAACAGGCGATATTCACAATGTATTGTACTATTCCAAGAAAAGCGAAGAATTACAGGAAGAATTTGTGACTCATTTGCTCGCCTGTCCTCTCCCTATCTCTGCCGATACCCAAAAAGAAACCTTCAAAGCGATCGTAGAGGAGACTTTGGGGGATGAATGCAAGTTGGATTCCGTGATTCATATTCATGAAAAACTCAGCGAATTGGTTGAGGAACGCAAAGAAGATGAAGATCCATTAATATTGGGTAAAAACGACGTCAAAATCCTGCTCTCTGAAAGCGGTGTAACTCCTGCTCAATTAGAATCTGTAGAAAAACACTTTGAAGATATGCAAGGATTGGAAACCATGCTTTATGCCGGAAATGTCACAAATTCTCGTTCTTTTGATGTAAAAACGCCTGACATTACCGTCAAAATCAAGCCGGAGCGGGTCGATTTGATCAATACACAATTGATCGACGGTAAGAAATGTCTCATCATAGAATTGGACGGAAATGTAGAAGTCAATGGGATCAATGTTCATCCATAAGGACTGAGTGGAGTTTAAAAATACCCCAGTCCTCTGCTATTACAGCAGCATACATTGCAAACTAAATTTGCTATACAAAGCTTGGTGCACAAACTGGTATTGACTCCCCCCGGAAATCCATACGTTTCCTGCCTTTGTTGGTACCAAGTCCCGCCATTCTCTAAACGATTTAAAAATGTCGCATATGTTGCATTCCCGGGTTCTATCGCATGGGCTTGTCTGGCAGATTGGAGTGCTGCCACATTGTTCCCGAGTCCGGAATGCGACAATGCGTCGAAATAATACCATTTTGCACTTCTTTCACTAGGATCAATACTGTTTAGTACGTTATGCGCTTCTCTATAATATCTATTCCTAATATAATTCTCTGCTGCTTTCAGTCTGATTTCTTCTTCCGATTGCGGAGCACTTGATTGTCTTCTTGAATTCGCACCGCCAAATCCTCCGAAAGATCCAAATCCACCGAAAGGACCAAATCCACCAAACCCGCCAAATGGGTTGTCTTGATAATCACCATCCCTTTCATCGTATGAATTGCTTCCGTAAGAACGAGTACCGCTTGTTTTTTCTTTCATGACTTGTTTATATGCAGTCTGTACTTCTTTAAATTTTTCTTCCGCCAAATCTTGATGGGGATTGTTGATATTTGCATCGGGATGGTATTTTCTGCTTAGTGATTTGTAGGCTTTCTTGATCTCTTCCTCTGAAGCGTTTCTGGAAACACCGAGGATTTGATAAGGATCTCTCATCTTTTTTCTCCAATATGTTATTTTTTCGCCCGCTTGATTGGGCGTTCAAATCCGCTCCATATGCCACTGTAAAGAATGTTTCGTAGGATTCCGACATTTTCGGTAATGGGCAACATTTCAAATTCTTGACAACCGGCAGACAGCATCATGGTCAAAACTTGTTTGCATTCTTGGCGAAAAGCATCCTGCCACAAGGGTTGGTTCGGATCCTGTCCGGATCTAGTCTGTAAATATTCGACTCTACTTTTCCATGGGTTGTAATTACCGGATTTGATATCGTCTTCGATGTCATTATAAGCATCCATCAAGTAAATAAATTTACCGAGATAAAACCCAAAACGCGCCAATATCGGTTCCCACACATCTTGTCGATACGTAACGATACAAGCCATCATTTTCCCAAATACCCCTGCGGCGGCATCCAACTCTTGGCTGTTCCTCTTTTCGAACTCATGCAATTCCTTTAGAAGTCCTGCAATGATGGACTTTTTGTCCACAATGCGATCGCTCTCTTTTCGCTCCAACATCCCGCCTACGATACGGCTTGTGAGCTTTTTATCATCTTTCCAATCGTCTTTGCACTTTTCACAAGCCAGTAGCACATTCATGTCCGCGATATACTCCGTAAGCGGACTTGTCGTGATCATCTTCTTGTGAACAGGGTGTATCAAGCATCGCTTAGCGGTCGTCATACTTTCCGGTTCATAAAGTGCGCTCAATAGAATCAGCAAGAATGTCATATCATAATTCAAAGACAAACGACCAAGCATTCCATATTTTTGGGAAAGTTCATGACACAATCCACAGTAATAAGATTGGTAGATTTCATATTCGTTGAATTTTAATTCACCTTGATTGATCACGACATATCCAAACATCGTTGTGACGACTCCTGTTCGTAATGCACTGCTTACTATTCTGATTCACTATCGCAAGCCTTTTGTAGATTTATATCATAGCAACAGATTCGGATATCCACGGATTGCT
>JAISHZ010000265.1 GCA_031262285.1 Lachnospiraceae bacterium
CTCCTTCATAGGATTCGGTATTCGTCCAGCTAATTCGAAAATGTTATACTAGTATAGATGTTTTCAATTATCTTAATGTTTCCGTTAAGAAATCTTGAAATTATAACTGCGATTCAGCGAATCAATAACACCAAGTTAATTAAATTCATTTATACTAGTGAGTCTTTTATATAACTACTGTAATATGACGATTCACATGACAGCAAATGTTGACTGCAACAGGTAAGCCTGCAATATGCGTTGGAAACGTATCAATGTGAACATCAAGAGCCGTGGCTATCCCACCCAATCCTCCGGGACCAATGCCGGATTCATTGATACGATCTAATAATTCACTCTCAAGCTGTGCGACATATGGAATCTGAGATCTTTTGCCGATAGGGCGAAGCAATGCTTTTTTCGCCATGATAGCGCATTTTTCAAATGTGCCACCGATCCCTACTCCCACTACCATGGGCGGGCAGGCATTAGCGCCTGCTTCTACGACTGTTTGGTAAATCGCTTCGCGTACTCCGTCTATCCCATCTGCCGGTTTTAGCATCCATACCCGACTCATGTTTTCACTCCCAAAACCTTTTGGTGCCACTGTAATGCTAACATGATCTCCCTGCACGATCGTATAATGTATCACTGCCGGTGTATTATCATTTGTATTCTCTCGGATAAGCGGATCTTTGACGACGGATTTTCGTAGGTATCCCTCTTGATATCCTAAGCGAACTCCTTCCTGTATAGCTATATCGACTGCTCCTCCTTCGAAGTGAATATCCTGCCCGATTTCAAGAAAAATCACTGCCATCCCTGTATCTTGGCATATGGGTATTTCTTCCTCTTTCGCAATTGTCAAATTGCTGACAAGCTGTTCCAAAACGCGCTTTCCTAAGGAAGTTTTTTCTGTCATGGAAGCTTGTGAAAGGGCTTCCTGCATATCATCCGTCAATATATGATTTGATAGAATACACATCTGTTTGATATTGTCTGTTAATTCCTGCACATGAATGGTTCTCATCTCGGCTCCAATCCGGTATCAACTATCATTCTTATGAAAAAAACGCGGAAATTTATCTCATTCTTTTCTTTCCGAATGTGTTTCTTTTGTCAATTTTTCATGGAGTGCATCCAATTCAGAATCAGTAGCGGATCCTACTATCCGACTGATTACCTCCGGAGCACCGTGATAGCGTGGGATCAAATGCATATGAAAATGATGGATCGTTTGTCCCGCTTCTACTCCGTTATTTTGTAACAAATTAAGTCCATCACAGCATAAGCTGGCTCGAAGGTGGTTTGCCATTTTCTTTGCCACGAGTATAACCCTTTGTGCTTCTTCTTCGGAAAGCTCATAAAAATTTTCTTTGTGTTCTTTGAGCAAAATCAAAGAATGACCCAAAGAAGTTGGCGCTATTTCCAATATCACGCGAATCAGATCATCCTCATACAAAGTTCGAGTCGACATTTTTCCATTCGCAATTTTACAAAATATACAATCTTCTTTATTCATACTGCTCCTATCTGTGTATCATCGATACATCGTTGAAAAGTATTAGCTATTTATAGCTACTATCCCGCGCATTGAAATTGTGCTGAATGAACAATTTTGCATGAGTGGCATTCGGCATATCGTATAGGAATGATATCATTGCGTGGTAATGTTAGCATCGCAAGGTGTTTCGTATGATAAGTTGCTCTGAACGCAGTAGGCGTGAATGAATGTCATTCACTTATGATTTCAAATGCAATTGTCAACTACGCAAAGTATCGAAGAACCAGATTTCTTTTTCGGTGTGGCGATGTTAAGACCCTATCGTAAATGACATTGGGGGTGAATAGTAACATTTGATTATCCTTTTTCCTCTTGAAACAAGAAGAGTTGATCTAGAAACCGAAGTGTCTTAAAGTCACCTCTCATTTTCATGACTCCTGACATAAACGCTCTTTGAAAAGTCATACGACCTTGAGTGATATCCTCAATTGTTTGTTTGGAAACGGTCATCTCTACGTCAGGATCTTTTGCCGCTGCAAAGAAACATTGTAAGCCGACATTACTCACCTCGATTAATAGATCCCTGTCCGGATCCCCCATGGAAATAGCATATTTCGCATTCACTCCTTGAATGGGGCGAAATGCTTCCTTAAATTTTTGAATCAGATCATCTTGGGTACTTCCTGCCTTTTCTTCAAGCTTGTTGCGGAAAAGACTCGCTAGTTCTTGGATATCTTCCTTTTGTCTCTGAACATAAGAATCATCCGAAACATATTGTGATAATTGCTCTGTTTCCTGTGGAGTAAGATCCACATTTTGTGTGATGGAAATCATCTTTTTTACGGCTTGGTTACTCGCCGGAAAACTGGGAACTTTCTGATTGATCGCGCGATACATATTTTCAGCTTTTTTTTCAATGAGTTTCGAATAACTGTCGTTTGTCTCGAGTGTCACCGGGTCTGCGATATATCCGCATAATCCGCTGCACGGAAGACCTCCCAATATTTCCCATGCTGTCGTAAGATTTAGCTTTCCTTCTCGTTCCCCATAGGTTGTAGACATCACGATCGGACACATATAGATTTGAGCAATTTTTTCTTTGTCACCATAAAGCCAACAAGCATCCAAAAATTGTTGCATGTATCCGCCGATTCCATACCATTCTATCGTAGTCGCCAAAATAATACCATCCGCATTTTTTAATGTTTGCGGTAACGTCGGGATTGTGTTCTTATGCTCATATAATTGATAGCGTTCAACATTTACCCGAAGTTCTTCCAGAACCTCTTGTGCCTTATTCAACACTAATAACGTCGGATCGTCAATAAGACCTCTGCCTCCATAATATATGTTTATATTGATCCGGAACACCTCCTCTCCTATATCTAACGAATCAACGACTCTTTTTCAACCTTTGTGTCCGGTGAATCAGACACAGCAACACACCGGCAAAAAAGCCGGTCAATATTCCTCCAATGTGTCCGGCGTTATCAACATTTTGTGATCTCATCCCTACATAAAGAGAAAAAGCGATCACAATCAAAATTCGCGTCGGTGTCACATCCGGTATTTTATGTCTCTGTAGTAACACTAAGGCAAGCATAACACCGATAAGTCCGAACACGGCACCGCTGGCTCCAACTGACGCTGCTCTCTCATTGGTGATTGCTTTATAGAACAAGGATAGCATCCCTCCGCCAATTCCGGAAAGAATGTATATGATTGCGTATGCCAGATGTCCGATTTGTCTTTCCATCATGGCACCCAAAAAAATCAGCAGAAACATATTGTTCATGATGTGATCGATTCCGTTATGCAAAAAAATTGAAGTAACCAATCTCCAATATTCTCCGTACTTAGTCACGCGAAGCA
>JAISHZ010000319.1 GCA_031262285.1 Lachnospiraceae bacterium
TGTTAGACTCTCTGAGCGTTCCGATGAGCCCGGGCAGCAAAAATGAGCGCACAAGCAAGCGCTCATTTTCACTTGGTCTCATCTCCACAGAACGTATAACACCCAAAACTCCCCTCGGCTCTGTGCGGTTCTGTGCATCGATAGGCTATTAACGTAGATCGGCGAACCCGTGAAGTGTAACAAAATGAATGCGTTCGATGAATTGTGACGAAAAGATGCATTGATTAATAGAAGAAATCGTGCTACCATGTTTTTGCCGAATCGATATTCTTTTTACTGATAAAGGAGACCTTCATGTTGCCCGTTAAGAATCATTCCAAGACTACGCTTTCTTTTGAAGTATATCCACCTAAGCATGATGAGGAATTCCCTTCTTCCTATCGTATATTAGATTCTTTGTCCAAATTGAATCCGGACTTTATAAGTGTAACATATGGAGCAGGAGGAAGCCGCTCGAAAAAGACGGTAGAAATTGCGTCTTACATTCAAAATCAGCTTCGGATTACAGCTCTGGCGCATATGACGTGTGTTGGAAACAAAAAAGAAGATATCTTAAAGGTTACAGCTGATCTGAGAAGTCAAGGAATTTCACATATATTGGCACTTCGCGGGGATCGTCCTAAGGATATGAGTGACGAACAATATGAGAGCAGAGAGTTTGCTTTTGCCAATGATATGATTGCGTTTCTTCGCGAAAAAACAGATTTTCATATTGCGGCAGCTTGCTATCCGGAAAAGCATTATGAGTGTTTCAGCATGGAATCGGATCTTCTTCATCTCAAAAAGAAGCAGGATGCAGGAGCGGAGTTTCTGATTACGCAGCTTTTTTTTGACAACGATTGTTTTTACCGCTTTCGGGAACAAGCCGCCAAAAAGGGGATCACTATTCCTATTTGTGTGGGGATCATGCCGATTACTTCGTCGAACCAGATTCGGACTTCTGTAACGCTCTCCGGATCGAGTATTCCTAAGCCACTTGCGGATTTACTTGCAAAATACGGCGACTATCCAGATCAAATGCGGGAAGCCGGTATCGAATACGCGATTCGACAGATCTTAGATCTAAAACAGAACGGCGTCGATGGTATTCATTTATATGTGATGAATCGTCCTAAGATGACCGCCCAAATCGTTACTGCTTGTGGTATATAGTAAATTGCATAGGCAAATAGATAGGAGATAGAGATGACTGTAGAGATCATTTGTGTCGGTACAGAACTTTTGTTGGGAAATATTGTGAATACGAATGCTGCGTATCTTTCTGAGAAATGCGCAGCGCTGGGATTGTCTTGTTATCATCAGTCTGTAGTAGGGGATAATGCGAAGAGACTGGAAGAGGAACTGCATACAGCCATGTCGCGTAGTGATATCTTGATTTTAACAGGAGGATTGGGACCTACGCAGGACGACTTGACCAAAGAAGTTGCAGCGCAGGCGACCGGTAAGCCTCTTATCCTTCATCCTGAAAGCAAAGAACGGATTGTTGCTTACTTTGAAAAGCGTGGCATGACACCGACGGAAAACAATTGGAAACAAGCTTTGATTCCGGAAGGTGCGATTGTTTTGGACAATGATTTTGGTACCGCGCCAGGCATTATTATCGAAACAGATCATGTTCGTTTGATCCTGTTACCCGGACCTCCCGGTGAATTGATTCCCTTGTTTGAAAAAAGCGTCATTCCTTATCTGAGTCAGCTTACAGAATCCATTATCTTGTCTTCGACTGTGAAGATTTGCGGATTGGGGGAAAGCTTGGTGGAGTCAATGATTCTGGATTTGATTGACTCTCAAAGCAATCCAACGATCGCAACTTATGCCAAGTTAGGTGAGGTCCACATTCGATTGACAGCAAAAGCGGATTCTGTCAAAGAAGCGGATGCCTTGATTGGTCCTTTGGTGGAAGAACTCAGAACGCGGTTCCAAGACAGCGTATATGCGACAGAGGAATCCGTAACGTTAGAACAAGCAATCTTTCATCTCCTTGCTCAAAATAATCTGACGCTCACATGTGCCGAATCTTGTACGGGAGGAATGTTTGCGGCGTGTATAACGAATGTAGCAGGATCTTCAGAGGTTTTCAAAGAGGGTTTTATCACCTATTCTAATAAAGCAAAACGACGCACCCTTCAAGTGGAAAAAGATACGCTCAAGAAGTATGGTGCAGTGAGTGAAAAAGTGGCGATAGAGATGTCCAAGGGAGCTTTACAGAAAGCGAAGGCAGATATCGCTGTGGCAATCACCGGTTTAGCAGGTCCGGAAGGAGACGGTAGCGACAATCCAATCGGAAGTGTTTGGATCGGTATCGCTTGCGGCAAGCAAAGTTTCGCGACGCATTTTCATTTCATTGGAACACGTGATCAGATCAGACAGCGCTGCGTAAAGAATGCACTCACAGTACTTCGATCACAAATTTTACAGATGGTAGCAAACAACAGTTCATTGCCGGAAACCCAAGAGTGAAAAGAATTCGCACGGACAGATAGGACCGGCGAGTAAGTTTGAAAGTAAGGAAACTTTAACGCTTTGATTGGTACGCGTGCCGTTTACATATATATGGGAGCGAATATGAATGATACAGTTTCCTTAGGCATTCGTCGAGAGGATATTTTGTCCTTGCGATTTCTTGAAAAATCCGCTTATACCGGAAGTTATCAAGGACTTCGTTATCGTCTTGAAAAGAATATCATTGGGGAAGAGAAAAAACTGCATATTACGATATGGCCGGAACCGTTCAATTATGCGAAGACGGCTCCGGAATCTAGAACGAGCGCTATTTTTTTGTTTTCGGAAGACGGAATGAAGGAAGCGATTGATTGGATGAATCG
>JAISHZ010000386.1 GCA_031262285.1 Lachnospiraceae bacterium
CATAATCTTCCGATACAACTGTCGGTTGTTGCGTCGCCGGATCTTCTGTGGTTGGCGCCTCCGGTGTCGATGATATGGTCAGATAATCGGTTCTGATGTAACCGGTCTTGGATACCCCATCTTTGGTAAAAGATACACGATACCATATATATCCATCATCTCCGGTGATCTGTCCGTCCACTGTAAGGGAGACATCCATCCCAATCGTTTCCACAACTTCACTGGCATCCGACGGGTTCTGTCTTACCCTGGCATTGTCTTGATTGGTCATGGCGCTCACCGGATCCATCGGTATCACGACCGGTTCCGGCGTCGCCGGTTCAGATCCGGTGGAGGAAGAACCGGAAGTAGCTCCTGATACATCAGGGATCGTTCCTGTCACGGCTTCGACGTATTCACCTTTGACATAGCCAAGGGAAGTCGCATCGTTTACGATTTGATACCACACTGCTCCATTTCCGTCTGTGGCTTTTCCCGTAATCGTGACTGTCGTCCCCATCTCCGCGCTACCAATGACATCTGTGTTGGTACCTGCACCGGCACGAATCCGAATTGTGGTGGTGATCCTGCCTGTCCCTTCCGCATAAGTATTGATCCCCAATACGAGCCATAGAATCGTCGTGCATAGGAATAAGATTCCCAATCGCAGCGAAATGTCGTGTCTTTGTAACTTATTTGTTTTCATCTGTGCTCCCATCCGCGCTCATCGCGCTACTCTAATCCTCGTAAAACGTTTCCTATTGCATTACCATTTATTGTTATCGTAAGGAATATATCTTCTTTCTCCTTCTTCGGTCGATTTCTTTTCCATGCTAAAGCCTTCCATTTTTTTCTTTTTGCTTCGCTCTCGCTCTTCTGTGACGCGATGATATTTCACTTCACACTCCGGGCAAAATCGTCCCGAGCGAATATCTTTTCCACACGCTTCGCACTGAATAAAGACTCTGGAATTGGGGGCGATTTGCAGACGTTCTTCCCGTAGTAAACGTCGTATGACCCTGCCGGAGACGCCTGTTCCGTTTTGAATGTCTTGCGAATTGACACCAGGATGCGTTTCTATGTAAAGTCGAACTTTTCCGTAATCATCATATGCCACATGACCGCATTCTTCGCATGCGTACTCTCCCACTCCTTTAAATATCATTACCCCTCCACATTCCGTGCAGACGTACGGAATGTGGTAATAGTCCATGCCCATAATATCCATTTTGTCCCCCTACAGTGTAACTGTTTATCCCATGATTTTTATTGGCATTCGTCAATTGCTTTACCGATGTCACTTCGCAGATACATATCTTGAAAATGGATCCGGTTGGTTGCTTCATATGCTTTATGTCTGGCTTCTTGCAAATCCTGTCCAAGTGCGGTTACCCCCAAAACTCTACCGCCTCCTGTTACGATTCCCTCTGATGTCTGTTTGGTTCCTGCATGAAAGCAATAATACGCTTCTTTCCCTTCAAAATATTCCAATCCATGAATCGGATATCCGGTTTGATAATTCACCGGGTATCCTCCGCTTGCCAATACCACGCATACCGCTGCGTTCTCTTCAAATTCCAAACTTATCTCATCCAAAGAACCATCCACACACGCTTCCATGACCTCCAACAGATCATTTTTCATCCGAGGTAAGACCACTTGTGTTTCGGGATCTCCAAATCTGGCATTGTATTCCAGCACCTTCGGTCCCTCTTGGGTTAACATCAAGCCAAAGAATATAATACCGCAAAACGGCTTCCCTTCTTTTGCCATCGCATCTACTGTCGCTTGATATATGTGCTTTTGGCAGTATGCGTCAATTTCTTTTGTATAAAAAGGGGATGGGGAAAAGGTTCCCATTCCTCCCGTATTGGGTCCTTGGTCATTATCCTGCGCTCGCTTGTGGTCTTGCGCGGAAGTCATGATCCGAATCGTCTTGCCATCTGCAAAGCTAAGTACACTGACTTCTCTACCGACCATAAATTCTTCAATGACCAATAAATTACCCGAGCTGCCAAATTTCTTCTCTTCCATAATCGTTTTGACTGTGTCCAACGCTTCTTCGCGTGTCGAAACGATGATAACCCCTTTCCCCGCAGCCAACCCATCGGCTTTGAGTACGATTGGGAATCGGACTTGATCACCGGTTAAGTATGCTTTTGCGTCATGGGGATTGTCAAATACTTCATATTCTGCTGTCGGGATATGATATTGCTTCATTAATTTCTTGGCAAAAGCTTTGCTCCCTTCGATCTGCGCCGCTTCTTTGGTCGGACCAAATACGCGTATTCCGGCACTTTGAAACACATCCGTCAGACCATCGACCAAAGGATCTTCCCCGCCGATGATCACAAAATCGATATCGTTTTCTTGTGCAAAGGCAAGTAATTTGTCAAACTCCATAGGACCAATCGGAACGCACTGCGCAATCGCCGCAATCCCCGCGTTACCCGGTGCACAGTAGAGCTTTCGCACTTTAGGGCTTTTGCGGATACTTTGTGCTATCGCGTGTTCCCTCCCGCCGCCGCCGACGATTAATACATTTTGTAACTGCTCCATTGTGCTCCTCTCTTCTGTTTGGGTCGCGTATCATTCGATTATGATTGAATCCGTCCATGTGCAAAATCCTCAATTGCTTGAGGCAGCAAGTTCCATTCCGCTTCTTCCATGACTCTTCTTTGTAATGTTTCCGGTGTGTCTGTTGGTAGTACGGAAACTGCTTTTTGGGAGATAATCGGGCCTTCGTCCAAGCCTTGTGTCACGAAATGTACAGTCGCACCGGTCACTTTGACCCCTCTTTCCAGAACTTTTTCGTGTACATGAATGCCATACATTCCCAACCCGCAAAAGGAGGGAATCAAAGAGGGATGAATGTTGATGATGCGTCCTTCGTAGCGTGTTATCATCGCTGCGCTGATCTTCACCATAAACCCTGCCAATACGATCAAGTCGGGGTCAAAGTGCTCTACCCCTACCAAAAGTCCTTCCTCAAATGCTTGGCGATTGACGTATTGCTTGGGGGATATGACACGAGTGGCAATTTGCGCCGCTTGCGCTCGTTCCAAACCTTTCGCTTTCGGATTGTTGCTGATCACGCCCACGATCTTGGTATCGGTGATCTTTTCCGTCGCGATGGCATCTATGATTGCCTGTAAATTGGTGCCGCCTCCGGAGATTAACACGACTACTCGAAGCATATCGACTCCTTCTGACTCTTTGCCGCGTTTTGGTTGGCTCGGCAAACGCCAACTTCATAGGCTTGCTCTCCGGTTCGGCGAATCGCTTCCATGGCAGCGCTTACATCTTTGGGAGAAAGAGCCAACATCATGCCGATACCCATATTGTAAGTGTTGTACATCATTTCTTCTTGAATCTCGCCTTCTTTTTGGATCAAGTCAAAAATCGGCGGAATCGGATAGGATCCTTTGCGAATCACTGCCGTGATGTTATCCGGGAGCATTCTGGGGATATTTTCATAAAAGCCCCCTCCCGTAATATGGGAGCAACCTTTTACCGTAACACCGGCTTCTTTGATCGCTTTCATCGTCTTGACATAAATCTTGGTCGGACAAAGTAGTGCTTCTCCCAAAGTCTTTTCCAACAGGGGTTCGTAGGTATTGAGGCGTTGTGATGTCATTGGAAAGATTTGACGGATTAAGGAAAAGCCGTTGCTATGTACACCGGATGATGCGATTCCCACCAAAATATCGCCATCTGCAATGCTTTGTCCGGTAATAAGTTGTGATTCATCAGCGATCCCTACCGCGAATCCGGCCAGGTCATATTCGTCCTCAGGGTAAAAACCGGGCATTTCCGCCGTCTCTCCGCCGATTAACGCGGCTCCCGCTTCTTTACAACCTTGCGCGACACCTTTTACCAGAGAGGCTATTCGCTCGGGAAGATTCTTGCCGCAAGCGATGTAATCCAAGAAGAACAAGGGTTCTCCACCTGCACATGCTACATCATTGACGCACATCGCGACGCAATCGATTCCCACGGTATCGTGCTTGTCCATTATGAATGCTAATTTGAGTTTCGTTCCGACGCCGTCCGTACCGGATAGTAACACTGGTTTTGACAGTTGCGCGAAGGACGCAAGGGAAAAGGCTCCTGAAAATCCTCCTAACCCTCCTAATACTTCCGGGCGAAGGGTGGATTGTACGTGTTCTTTCATCAGTTCTACTGCGCGGTACCCGGCTTCGATGTCTACTCCGGCTTTTTTGTAATCCATTTTACCTTTACTCCTATCTATGCGATATGGGTGCGTTTTTAATCGTTCGTTACGTGGAGATAATAAGTTTGTTGTTCAGACGAAGCACGTTCGTTGCGCGGACATAGCAAGTTTGTCGTTCAGACGAAACACGTTCGTTGTGCGGACGAACCGAACAGGCGGAAAGCTCTCCGGGTACTAGGCTCTCTGACCGTTCCGATGAGCCCAGGTCTGTGAGATGAACGCGCAAGCAGGCGTTCATCTCGCATGGTCTCATCTCCACAGAACGCATAGTACCCGGAGAGCTTTCCGCCTGTTCGGTTCTGTGTATCGGATGGCCTTATGATCGTGTATCTTTTCATTAATGTTTATATGTTGACGCCCGGGATTTTTTTGATTCAACCCTCGGAAAGGTTCTTGAATATTGAGATTCTGTTGGGAAAACTTGGTGTAATTTGACTCAAAATTCACCTCAATAAGGCTAAAAAATTGATTCTATGCGGACTTGAGTTGAGTTAGTCAAAAAAACAGTTGGGGTTAATATCGTATTGTTAAGTGGTTATTGCTGGTATTCGCGATAACCTACTTTTTTTAATTTCGCATCTTTTACCAGAACGCTCTCTTTTTGTCGTTCGCTGTATGCTTTGAGTCGTTCTAGTAAGGATGGGTCTGATACCGCAAGGATCTTTGCTGCCAGTAATCCTGCGTTTAACCCTCCTCCAATCGCCACTGTTGCTACGGGGATGCCGCTTGGCATCTGGACGATCGAATAAAGGGAATCTCGTCCACCAAGTGATGTGGTGTGCATGGGTACTCCGATCACCGGTAATGGGAAAATAGCGGCACACATACCCGGCAAATGCGCAGCCATCCCCGCACCTGCAATGATACATTTGATTCCTTTTTGTTCCGCGCCATTAGCATATTCATAAAAGATATCCGGTTCTCTGTGAGCACTGATAATGGACATCTCAAAAGGAATCTCTAACTCGGCTAAAATATCTGCCGCTTTTGACATCACAGGCATATCCGAATCGCTTCCCATCAATATCCCGACTACTGCTGTTTCGTTCATTTTTGCTCCCATCTGCGTGCCAACGGCGCGCGTACCAATCAAGGCGTTTGAAAGTTCACTTACTTTCAAACTAGCTTCAATCTGCGCGTCAATGATACGACTTACAACCACGCATTAGTTTACTAAATTATCCGGCTCAATGCAATACTTTTCAGTTGATTTGCAGTTTTGCACCTTAAAACATTACTATATACGCGTTCGCCGATCTCCGTCTAAAGCTTACTGATACACAGAACCGCACAGAGCCGGGGGGA
>JAISHZ010000014.1 GCA_031262285.1 Lachnospiraceae bacterium
ATCAGCGACTGAAAGACACTGATTCCCGTGACTAACCAGATCGCCGCTTTTAGAGCACCTTTGATTCCTTTTTCAATCAAATCCAGAAGCAGGGACAGCTTTTCTTCGATCCAAACTCCGTTGACAACAGACAGCATGATATAGCTGTATATAAAAGGGACTAGGACTCCCACCAAGAGACTTTGTACCCCATAGATCAGCAGCAGCAACAATTGATAATATGCCATGACGGTAGTGGTTCCGCTTGAGACTCCCACAGCGATGACATAAGTGGGCACGAGCAATTTGATGCATAAGATCAGATTCTCCACCATGTTCATCGCTACGCTGGCAACTTCCCAAAAGCATGTTAGCAACACCGCTACGACCAAAAGATAGATAAAGTAAAAGCTGATATCTGATATTTGATTGTGATTGAAAATATCTGAAAACTGTGATAAAAGCGCTGATACAATCCCCAATACGATCAGCCAAACCATGACATTGCGTAATCCAAGCATCTGTGTCGTCACATCCGAGAAGATTCCTTGAAACAAATCTCCCAATGCCGAAAGGATTTCCCCTTGCGCTACTTTGGCAAGCAAATCACCCAAAGAAAATTCTATTCTGGGGAACAATTCAGAAATGCCATTTTCCAACTTTTCCAATCCGTATTCTTGCCACATCGAATCATTTATCACACCTGCTTGTAAGGCTGTCGCCACCAATTTTGTCAGCATGAACACTCCTTTGGATTAGGGGCATGAACACTCCTTGGGGTTGAAGGGTCATGACATAAATGCTTGTATTTGTTCTATTACAGCAAACAAAATCGGCATTCCTGCCAAGAGTATCGTGATTTTACCAAACACTTCGATTTGATCTGCAATGCTTGTATATCCTGCGTCTTTACAGATCCCGGAACTAAATTCACATAAATAGGTGATTCCGATGACTTTAAAAAGAGTGGTCAGATACGTCTGTTTATCTCCGAGAAATTGTTGTAATTTTGAGAATTGTTCTAAATACGCTCCAAACAAACGCAGCGCGAATGCAAAGATCAAAAGACTGACCGCAAACGCAACATAAATAGCGTATTCTTTTCGCTCACCCTTAAACAACAATGCGATCATGGCACCCGCGATTCCCAAGATCCCTACTTTCATGACATCCGCCATAGCAGTCTCCTCCAATGTGTAGGTTTCATTTCGAATAAGCTCTGGATCGTGGCAAACAGATCGAAGATATATGGTACGATCCATGTCAATACGAGAATCAACCCGGCAAGGCTTACCAAAAAGGACTGCTCCTCTCTCCCACTATGTTTGAGAACTTGACTTAATATGGTCACCAGTATACCCACTGCCGCGATTCGAAAAATCAAACCAACACTCATATCCCCACTCCCATCTCTTTTCGTCCATGCTCTTGGTTTCGTACATCCATCGACTTTCTTACCATAATACAATGATTAACAACACACCGCTCATTGCTCCCAGTCCAAGTGCCATTTTACTTTTTTGCATCAGTTCCGCTTCTGCTTTTTGGATAATCGTCAGTAGCCTGTCCCGGTATTGACTGATAGACAAAAGCTGCATTTGCCCTTCTTCAAATCCGCTTTCCGAAGCAAATTGCAAGAATACTTCTTTTTCCGGCTTTTGTATAGGGAGCTTCTGCAAACACACGCTCAACCGTTCTTTGAATAATTCGGTAAAATTTTCTCCGGTATTTTGCGTCATCTTTTCATAGACATCTTCAAAGACGCCTCGATATGGAGGTTCCACTCGTAGTGCTACCCTGCGGCAGCATTCCGGTAGATTTGACTTGTGATAACGGATTTCGCTCATCATGACGTCCATAATTCGGTTCATGGTATGTAAATGTTGGATTCTGGCGCGAAACTGTCCCTGATACCATAGTCCCAACCCCAGGCACCCTGCGGACACCATCAGACTTCCCAGCAAGCGCAGCATATGCGTCCTCCTTTCCCACGACACTTGTGATTAGGCATTTTCCATTCTTTTTGCCCAATATCAAAAAAAGGTCAAATAATTCTTCCCAAAATAGCGTTTGAATCCCCGCTTTTCTATGGATATCGAATAAGTCTGTCCCATGAATGGTAGCAAGGATCTTACATCCGCAAGAAGCTGCCATCCTAAGCGCTCTTGCGTCTTCCTCTCCCCCCAATTCATCCACTGCGATCACTCGAGGCGACATCGCACGAAGCAAAAGCATCATGCCCAACGCTTTCGGGCAAGCGTCCAGAACATCTGTTCGCATTCCGACATCGTTTTGCGCGATCCCCAGATAGGATCCGGCGATTTCGGAACGTTCATCTACCAAACCGACACTTTTCCCGCTGCCATAATGATTCCCATCCGACACTCTCCTGACCAAATCTCTCAGTAGCGTCGTTTTGCCGCAGCCGGGCGGTGAAATGATCAAGGTATTTTTGACTTCACCGTCTTGGTATAGGTGTCGCAGCACCGGATCCGCTACTCCTAAGACTTGATGGGATACGCGAATATTTAACCCCGAGACATGGGTTATAGTGCGAATGCTTCCGTCTCCTTCAATCACCGCTTTGCCTACTACCCCTATCCGATGTCCTCCCATAGTGGTCAGATATCCTTGTCGCAATTCATCTTCGTAGGCATATACGGAGTATTTGCATATATGTTCCAACACTTCTTCAATCTGTTCTCTCTCCATCGAAAGCGCATCTTTTCGCTTGTCTGTATACTTACCGGCTGCCGTCAAGAACACTTCGATCCCATCCCGAAAGATCACCACAGGTAATCCGCAACGTAACCGAATTTCCGAGATTCGCTCCCATTCCCGATCTGCCATCAAAAACAAGCTCCTCATTTTAAGTGGAAACAATTGAATCAATTCACTCATCGTCCACCTCCTACCACAATATATGGGAGCCAGTCCACAGATATGCCAAGAAAATGTCTGTAACACTTTACAGACGATTGTAACCTGAGAAGGTTACACTTCACGGGTTCGCCGATCTACATTCAAAGGCAATGTATCCCGGACGAACCGAACAGAGTAGGGG
>JAISHZ010000065.1 GCA_031262285.1 Lachnospiraceae bacterium
TTGGTCACATCATTAAAGGGATCACAGGGTGGGTACCAGTTATCTCGACCTGCTAATGAGATCCTTGCATCCGAAATCCTATCTGTGACGGAAACAGCTATTTTCGAAGATACAGAGGAGACCGTCGCGGATGCACATCCCGGGATAGAACGCGCTTTGCAGAACCTGCTATTTCGTCCCGCCAATCAAGTGTTCCAAGAAATCTTCGAGCGAATGCCCTTGTCTGACTTGGCTGAGGAATCTCTCAGAAAGTCGGATGACGAGGGATATATGTACTGTATTTAATAGCAAAGGAGATTTCACGAAATGAGTCATAACATCAACACACTCTGCGTTCACGGCGCAAAAGATACCAACAATACAACAGGCTCTATTACAGTACCGGTCTATCAGACGGCTACATTTGCACACCCAGGTGTCGGTCAAAGTACAGGCTATGATTATTCACGTCTCCAAAACCCAACCAGGAATGCACTTGAAAAAACGATTGCCGCCCTAGACGGCGGTCTTGACGCGCTGGCATTTTCATCCGGGATGGCGGCCTTGAACGTTTTGTGTGAATTGTTTGCGCCGGGCGATCATATCATCGCCACCAACGACCTATATGGCGGTTCGGTACGTTTGCTGAATCATATTGCACGCAAAAACGGCGTAGACGTGACATATATAGATACCGGTAATATCGATCTGGTAAACGCTGCGATCAAGCCAAACACAAAGGCTATCTTTGTGGAGTCTCCGTCAAACCCGATGATGCAGGTGACGGATATTTCCGCTTTGGCAAATATTAGCCGAAAAGAAGGGTTACTTTTCATCGTCGACAACACGTTTCTGACATCGATATACCAAAGACCGTTGGCACTGGGTGCGGATGTGGTTCTTTACAGCGGGACGAAATACATCAGCGGTCATAATGATACACTGGCAGGCTTTCTTGTCACGAACAGAGCAGATTTGTCAGAAAAATTACGGTTTCTATACAAGACGATCGGTGCTTGCCTCGCGCCTTGGGATTGCTTTTTGGTATTACGCGGTGTGAAAACACTTGCTATCCGTATGGAACGTATTACCGAAAACGCTCGAAAAATCGCAGCATGGCTCAAGGAACAGCCACGAATAAAGAAAGTTCTCTATTGCGGTCAAAGCGGTATGATATCCATTCAGACGGACAGTGCAGAAACGGCACACAGGATTCTACGTAATGTGAAGACGATTTCTTTTGCCGAAAGTCTCGGTGGCGTGGAATCGCTGATTACATACCCGATTTTGCAGACGCACGCCGATGTCCCGATTCATGTTCGCGAAGCTCTGGGCATCGACGATTGTCTCCTCAGACTGTCAGTCGGTATCGAATATGCGGAGGATTTAGTATTGGATTTGGAGGCGGCATTCCATGGGAACTGATTTTGACGCGGTCATCGACCGAAGAGGCACCAACAGTTTGAAGGTTGATTTTGCAAAAGAACGAGGGAAACCGGACGGGCTTTTGCCGATGTGGGTAGCAGATATGGACTTTCCCGCTCCTCCGGAAGTGTTGGAGGATTTGAAGCGAATGATATCTCACGGCATTTTTGGGTATACGGAAGTCAAACAAGCGTATTATGATGCACTATCGAATTGGTTTATCACTTATTTTCAGTATTCCTTCGAAAAGCGCGAAGTGATTAAGACTCCGGGTGTCGTATTTGCCCTTGCGATGGCGGTTCGCGCTTTCACCAAACTGGGTGCAAGTGTGATGATCCAGACACCTGTCTATTATCCATTTTATGAAATCATCCGTGACAATGGACGCAAAATCGTCGAAAATCCGCTGGTCTACGCTGGCGGTACATACACCATCGACTTTGAAGATTTTGAACATAAAATAAAAGAAAATGCCGTTACCATATTTTTGCTTTGCAGTCCGCACAATCCGGTAGGGCGGGTATGGACTCTTGAAGAGCTTACTCGGATACGTGATATTTGCGATCAATATGGGGTTTTGGTGTTCTCCGATGAAATTCATTGCGATTTCGTATGGGAAGGCTTTCATCACACTTGTTTTGGGACAATATCTCCCGATTGTATCGTGGCTACCGCACCGAGCAAGACATTCAATCTGGCGGGGTTGCAAGTCGCAAATATCATTGTCAAAAATCCGAAAACACGACACAAACTCGAAGAAGAAATTCGTAAATCCGGCTATAGTCAGTTAAACGGAGTGGGGCTTGCCGCTTGTCAAAGTGCATATACACACGGCAGAGCGTGGCTTTTGGAATTAAAGGAATACATTCAACAAAATCGATCTTTGGTGGAGTCGTTTCTAACGGAACATCTCCCGAAGGTACATCTGACCACTCTCGAAGGAACATATCTGATATGGTTGGATTTTTCGGCATATGAATTGGAACAAAAGGTGTTGGATGAGAAGATTGTCAACGGAGCGCATCTTTGGCTCGACAGTGGAACCATGTTTGGACAAGGCGGGTTGGGATTTCAACGGATGAACATCGCCTGTCCGAGAACAACGCTTCTTACAGCACTAAAGCAGTTGGTAGAGGGTTTTGGGTGAATTTTTTTGACAAAGCATACTAAACCGATAAGTAATGAAAAATATTTTCGCGAAACCTCTTGACAAAGGAAATTACTCGTAGCATAATATAAAACATATCAAACATATATGCAATGTACAAATAAAAAATAGGAGGCACTACAATGGCGAACATTTATCAGAATTTAACAGATCTCATCGGACGCACCCCTCTCTTACAGTTAAACAAGTATGGAAAAGGGCAGGAGACACAAGCGAATGTGATAGCGAAGTTGGAGTACTTCAATCCTCTTGGCAGCGTCAAGGACAGAATTGCATACGCGATGATTACAGATGCTGAGCAAAAAGGATTGGTGAAAGAAGGCACCATCATCATCGAGCCGACCAGCGGCAATACAGGGATAGGTCTTGCGTTCGTCGCAGCAGCCAAAGGATACAAATTGATTCTCACGATGCCTGAAACGATGAGCGTGGAACGCCGACAATTGGTAGCAGCGTTGGGAGCAGAGGTGGTGTTGACACCCGGTTCCGAGGGCATGAAAGGTGCGATTGCCAAAGCGCAAGAGCTTGCCGCTCAAAGTCCAAGTGCATTTATCCCCCAACAGTTTGAAAATCCCGCCAACCCCAAAGTACACCGTGAAACGACGGCACAGGAGATTCTGGCGGATACAGATGGCAATATCGCTGCCTTTGTGGCAGGTGTGGGTACCGGTGGGACAGTAACAGGCGTCGGAGCGGTGCTCAAAGAAAAGGTACCCGGTGTCAAGATCTTCGCCGTTGAACCTGCCGCTTCCCCCGTTCTTTCCGGCGGGAAACCGGGACCGCACAAGATTCAAGGCATTGGAGCAGGCTTTGTACCCGGCGTATTTAACAAAGATGTGATCGATGAAGTCATCACCGTCTCCAACGAAGATGCATTCGCGACTTCCCGCAAGGTTGCTTCCGATGAAGGCTTACTGGTGGGAATCTCTTCCGGCGCCGCTCTATATGCTGCTACACAGATTGCGAAGCGGCCGGAATATGCAGGTAAAAATATCGTCGTATTGTTGCCTGATACAGGGGAACGTTATTTATCTACGCCTTTGTTTTCGAAGAATTAAAGATATAACCCGATACCATGAATAGGTATGGCGAATCAACCGTTTATCAAGAAGCGTTTGGATATCAGAAAGTCTTTCTGTATCCGAACGCTTTTTTCATTTGAACCCTAAGCCAATGTTTATGACCTATATTGTAAACCGGATTTCCATAACTAATGTTCAGATTGGGGTAATTGTTTATGGATGACAAACCATATAACATCACAAAACAAAATAAATATATCGTAATACGATAAAATTAGATTGACGTTTTGCTTTTCGTGTGCTATAAATAACAGGTAAACTGAAATTCAAAGCACTGTGTTGCGAAATTAATAAGGAGAGAACAGATGTCTGCAAAATCATTGGGAAAGTGGGTTCATTTGGCTGTCATTAGTATGTTTGTGTGCGGATTCGTCGTATTTGTGGGAGTACTGGCGTATTTGGGGATCAATATTGATTATCAAGGGGGGAAGCTTGACTGGACGTGGAAGTTGGACTGGGTATATCTCGTGTGGTTGATCTTTCTGTGGATTACCGCACTGCCTTGTGTGTGGGTTCTCGTACTGGGTTGGAAGGTCGCGGGCGCAATTTCGCGCGATGAAGCCTTTACCATGAAAGTCGCGGGTTGGATCAAAACAGCGGCAATGTTGATTTTTACGTCGGTTGGAATCTTTTTTGCGGGGAACTGTTTATTTGCGATACTCAATATGCATCACTTGGGGGTGTTGCTTCTTTCATTCTTAATAGAAATTGCCGGAATCGCCGTTGCTATCGTGGCCGCAACACTATCTCGCTATGTGACCAAAGCGGCACTCTTACATGAAGAAGTAGAGGGAACCATATGATCATTATCAATGTAGATTTCATGCTCGCCAAACGCAAAATGAGTGTCACCGAATTAACCGCGCGAGTTGGAATCACGATGGCGAACATTTCACTCATTAAGAATGGGAAAGTGAAAGCGTTGAAATTATCGACGCTTGACAAACTGTGTGAAGCGCTTGATTGCCAACCGGGCGACATTTTGGAGTATCGGAAGGAGGATTTACCGTGAGAACGCGAGATCGCTTCTCGTGAGCGAGTCTGCTTTTTTATTTTTTTTTGAGTGCTTGCATATCCGGTCGTCAGAAGAAGCCCTGCGTCGGAGGTAAGATCGCTTCCGTCAAAATTTATTTTAAATTTTGATTGCATTCGAGGTATTGCAGAAATAAATAAATTGTAGATTACGAATAAACTGATACGTAAACCGGTATCTGCTTCAGCTTAGTGGTACTGCTTAAATGTGCTGTTAAGGTTTTGGGCGTAGAATAAGGAGGTGCTTCATAATGGGCGATGACGAAAAAAGAATCTGGGGAATCCATACCAAGGATGAAAATATGTTCTTGCAGAAAGATATTATTGCACTTGGTTGGAAAGAGATGGGCGATCTCAGTAAAATAGGAGCAACCAGAGAGAAATTTAAGGAACGGTATCAAGAAGTCTATATTTATGCGAAAAAAGGAAATGTTAGCCATGGAGTTGGAATGCTGTACCGCTTTGTCCTTGAAGTACAAGTAGGTGATTATGTGGTATTTCCATCAAAAATCGATCGCCAGATAAATATAGGAATTGTTGAAAGCGGTTATGAATATGATGCAAACGCTGAATATGCGCAGCAGCGTAAAGTGAAATGGCTTAAGCACCTGCCACGCACTGCTTTATCCCAGGGGGCTTTATATGAACTTGGTGCAGCGATGTCGTTCTTTGCTGTAAAAAACTATGCAGATGAGTACATTGCTGCATTAGATAAGGGATTCAAGAAAACTAAACTTCCTGCGGAAGAAGATGATGAAAGTATTGGAGCAACAGCAGATGAAATTGTTGAATCAACAAAGGATTTTATTTTGAAAGAACTTAGCAAAAAAATAAAGGGTTATGCGCTTGAGGGGTTTGTAGCAGATTTACTTCGCGCAATGGGATATAGAACAATAGTATCTGCGAAGGGTGGCGATAGCGGAATTGACATTACGGCATATAAGGATGAGCTGCCGCCTCGTATTCTTATTCAAGTTAAGAGTCAAGATAGCGATATCAAAGAAACCACCATTCAATCTCTTAAAGGGGCAATGCGAGAGGGAGATTACGGTCTGTTCGTGTCGCTATCCAATTACACAAAGAATGCCCAGAAATACTTAGAAAACACCCCTATCATCCGTGGTATAAATGGAACAGAGCTGGCTGATTTGATTTTGAAGTATTACGATGATTTAAGTGAGAAATACAAAAAGATGATTCCGTTGAAGATGGTTTACATTCCTGTAGCAAAGGAAGAAGAGGAATAAAGGGAGTGATTAATGTTGAGCTGTTTGAGTGCGAGGATTTGGTTTGCGCTTTTCAAAGCCCAAACCGAGGAAGAATTGAACCGAATCATTGAAATGGGGGTGTCTGTAAAGAAGGAAGCATCCGCTATTGGCCGAGCCAGGCGCGAATCGGCAGCTAAAGCTACTATGAGAGAATCAGAAAAGTGGTAAACCGTAATTGCCGATAAAGATACCGAAATAGACGTCTTCGGTTTTACTGAAACACTAGTATAAAGGAATTTAATTAACTTCATGTTATGAATTGACCGGATCACAGTAATGCTCTCAAGCGTTTCGAGTGGAAACATAAAGATAATTGAAAACGTTTATACTAGTGAGATGACTTCAACTGACAATTTTAATTTGTTTGATGTCAGGGTATCTTGTAAGTAACCGTCAAATATTCCATATCTTTTTTCAAAAATCAACTCTGCTAGAATGATTGAAAACTATTCTGACGGAGGTGTTTTTATGATAGAAGATCGCACAAAACCAATAACTGAGGTTACAATGTCATATGCGATGTCACGAAATCGGACAATACATTAGTGGAGGAAAAATATCGGCTGCGTTCAAGGGATAGGAGTTGTTAAGGGAAGAAATAATATTTCGGCTAATCTCCATCTTTTTACTTGTTATCTCCATCATTTTGGGTTATTATGATGGAGAAAAACACAAAATGAAGGAGAATATAATGAAAATTTTTGATTATACAAATCTGCCAAATAAGCTGCTCACGTCAGAGACAGTATCTATGCTCACATCCATTCATGAACATAAAGGCAAGCAAGAACTGTTCGTAGAAGCTCATGCTGACTCGTTGACTACGCTACTCGAAATAGCCAAAATCCAAAGTACCGGTTCATCCAATCGTATAGAATGGATTCACACTACCGATAAACGCTTGGAAGAACTAGTACGTGAAAAATCCGCACCGCGTAACCGCACAGAACAGGAAATTGCCGGGTATCGTGACGTTTTATCTACCATTCATGAAAGTTACGATTATATTTATCCACGTCCTAATATCATTTTGCAGTTGCACAAGAATCTATACGCATTCTCAAAAAGCGCTATCGGAGGTAATTACAAGAAGAACGATAATTTTATTGCGGAAACGGATTCTGAAGGCATTCAAAAAGTTAGATTTAAACCTGTCCCCGCATATTTGACCGCAAATTCGATGGAGAATCTCACAGAACAATTTGTGGTAGCAATGGATAAAAGAGAGTATGATCCACTTTTGATAATACCTATGTTTATCTTGGACTTTCTCTGTATTCATCCATTTAATGACGGTAATGGTCGAATGAGTCGCTTGCTTACGCTGTTGCTTTTTTACCGC
>JAISHZ010000093.1 GCA_031262285.1 Lachnospiraceae bacterium
AAATTATCCTTGATACTTCCGGCAAACAGTAACACATCTTGGGAAATCATACCGATATTTTGGCGGATAGAACGAAGGGAGCAGTCCGTAATTCGCTGCCCATCGATGCGTATTTCGCCGCTCTTTGCTTTGTAAAAACCGAGTATCATATAACCCATGGTTGTCTTGCCACAACCGGACATACCACATAAGGCGAAATGTTCCCCGGCTTGGATGTGTAGATCCAACCGCGCCAGAACCGCATTTCCTCCTTTGTAAGAAAAGGCAATATTTTCAAAGGTAATCTCCCCATTTGTCACGTGGAGTTCTGCTTTGCCAGTCCAATCATCTTCTGTAGGTGCATGCATAAAATCATAAATTCTTTGTATGTAGCCTACCCTTGTACCCGCATCCAAATAGGATTTGCTGACTTGTCTGACGCGTCCTGTTAATGATCGAAAATAAGCCAAAACAACGGTGAGCAGACCAATCGTCATATTGCCGTTACTGACAAGCCATGCGGTGAGTGAAAAGATAGCAAGTTGTATAGCTAGGTTTGTTCCGTCGATCATATTTTGTGCGGTGATTGTTGACACGCCTGATTTGATATTGACGGCAAACATCTCTTTGTGCCATTTCACAATTTTGCGATTCACTTTTTGCTTTGCACCCAAAAGCCGGATATCACGAATCGCTGTAAAAACCTCGTAAATATAACTCACGTAGTTGCCATAGATTTCACGTTGCTCATTGGAATATGTGCGTATCTTCTTTCCGAATTTGGCGCTGATCCATACCGAGATCGGCGCTGCGACCAGAATCAGGCAGCCGATCCAAGGACTGATGATAAAGAGATAAAAGACTAGCAGTATCATCTCTAGGATGCCGTTCGTGATATGGATGATATTGCGAATCACGAAGTGCATACATTCACGAGCATAAAATTGAATCAGCGTCACCATATCGCCGCTTTTGGAATCGGACAGATATTCGGCCGAGCATTTATGGTAATGCTTGAAGATATCACGCTGAATATCAAAACAATACATGCTCATCAAATATTGATGTTGTGCATAGATCAAGAAATAAAGCAAGCACGAAAAGACCGACATGACAACAAAAACAAGACTGATTCGCAAAAAGGAGTCTACATTTTGATGATAAACGATTTCATCAATCATAATACCAAATAAAATCGGCATCATGATACTGAGCAAGGTGTCAAAAAACCAACCAAAATAGAACATGATAAAGTTGCGCTTATGCCGGAAGATATACTTGGATAAGTATTTAATCGCACCCCAATATCCGAGTTTGTATGCATTCATAGACCGTTCCCCGCACGAACAAAAATCATATATAGAAGTGTCTGCGTTCCCTCATCGGTTTCGATTTGTGTAGTTAGCGCAAGCCATAGAAACAGTGCGGTGCCCAAGAGTAGGAAGGTGTAGAAGAATAGAGGTTTCTTCGTCGTCCACAACATGTATTTTTGTGCGAAAGTATTCTTTTTCTTTTTCATGGATGGCTCCCATCTGGGTGCGCGGTAAATGCTCTTCACGCGCTAGACGATCGGTGTTTTAGAAACAGTGTATATGTTCTTGTATTCATTCTTGTATTCGTTCTTGTCTCAACATTGTAGTTTCCTCCTATGAATGATACAATGAACGAAATCAAGTTTTCGACTATACTATCTGCAAGGAGGTTCTGCATATGCCACAAAATGATCGTCATCGAACACGTATTGTTCCTATTGAATTTGAGGCGAACGAACAATTTTTGGATTTACCGCTTTTGGACCGTGTGACACTGGTACTCCTCTCTAGCGGTAAGGCAAGTTTGACCTTAAATGGTAAGTCTGTGGTACTGGAAGCACCTTGTATGCTCTTATTGTCACAAAATGATCAACTAAAACTTGAAGATAGTACCAGAATGGCTGCAAAGTCTTTCTCTTTCAGACCCACGTTCGTCAATTCCAGTCTTACCTTTGAGCGGCTGATGGCAGATGACTTTTTCGAATTGGAAGATGAGCATGATCGCAACATGATGAATTTGTTCTTGAAACGAGATGCGTATTATGACGGTACGATCGACCTGCCGCCGCAAACATATTTACGTATATTTGAGTGGCTGGCGATCATGGGAACCGAGACTTACGCACAAAGCGACGGTTACTGGACTTGCCGTATCCGCCGCTACCTCTTACAAACGCTTTATTTACTGGACGATATCTATATGAACCGCAAAGTGCCAAACACGATAAAAAGAGAAAAATCCCAAGTTGATATCCTTTTGGAGTACATACACACGAATTACGCGAATGAAATATCATTGGAATTGCTCACAAAAGTGGCAAATCTGAATCGGACATCCTTGAACCGCAAATTCAAGGAACAAACCGGTCATACGGCAATGGAATATTTGCTATTGTACCGCTTGAAAATAGCTTGTGACGCTTTGACGCACACGAACTTAAAGCTTGCTGAGATAGCAGAAGCGATCGGCTTTCGGTATGACACCTACTTTATCCGGCAATTTAGCGCACGGATGGGCGTAACGCCTATGGAGTATCGACAGAATGCAAGAGATTGAGCGAGCAAATTCCAAATTCGCCTGCGGAAGGTAGATTCTATAGGTGGTATTTATAGATTGACTGCACTTAATACTTTGCCGATAGCATCATGTATGACTAACTGTGCATCACGGTCTCTGGCGGTGACGGATTTGTTGATAAGCACCAGATGGGAACCGCGAAAGTAATGCAGTAAGCCCGCAGCGGGATACACCGCGAGTGATGTTCCGCCAACGAGTAGCACTTCGGCATTGGCGATGGCTTCCGTAGCACCTTGCACCACGGCATTGTTTAAAGTCTCATTGTATAGTACGACATCCGGGCGGACAGTCCCGCCGCAACGATCGCATTTCGGGATACCTTCTGATGCCGCAATGTATGCCAAATCGAAACGTTTCCCGCAGTCTACACAATATTGCCGCCAATTGGAGCCGTGGAGTTCAAACACATTTTGGCTTCCGGCGGCTTGGTGTAAGCCATCAATATTCTGGGTGATCACAGCCTGCAGCTTACCCGCTTGCTCCCACTTGGCAAGTGCGATATGAGCGGGGTTAGGCTTGGCATCCAGTGAGATGAGGTTTTCTTTATAATATCTGAAAAATAACGCGGGTTCGTTTTTGAACGCGGGGTAACTCAACAGATATTCAGGCTGTTTGCCGTAAACTTGTTGCGCGTGATA
>JAISHZ010000109.1 GCA_031262285.1 Lachnospiraceae bacterium
TGGTTTATTTTGCGCCGTTCTATCTTTTTCATCTCTCTGTGAGAGGGTATCGCTTTCCGGCAACGGTTGTAGCATTTTCTCTAAACTACGCTGCGTACTTCGCGGAAATCTATCGTTCCGGAATAGAGTCGATGCCTGTTGGACAGTATGAAGCAGCACAGATCTTAGGCTATAGCAAAGCACAAACATTTTTTCGAATCATTTTGCCGCAGGTGATCAAAAGAGTGCTGCCGTCTATTACCAATGAAACCATTACCTTGGTGAAGGACACTTCTTTGGCGTTCACGATTGCAACAGTGGAAATGTTCACCATTGCTAAGCAAATTAGTTCCGAGCAGACCAGTATGACAGCGCTGATTACAGCAGGATTGTTTTATTATATCTTCAATCTACTGGTTGCTCGTGTTATGGAGTATGCGGAAAAGAGGTTTCGCTATTATCAATAAAACCGGGGTAAGTTTGAAAGTAAGAGAACTTTCAAACGTTTTGATTGATACGCGTGCCGATGGCACACAGACGGGAATAAATATGGCTTTTGCAGACGAGTACAAACAAACGTGAACGGTTACGTAGGGTGGAGCGGATATGGAAACTTTATTAGAGATCAATCATATGAAAAAATCATTCGCGGGACAGAATGTTTTAAAAGACATTTCGTTACGCGTCACAAAAGGAGAAGTCGTATCTGTTATCGGACCATCCGGATCGGGTAAATCTACGTTGTTGCGTTGTGCGACACTCTTAGAGAAAATGGACGGCGGGGAATTGCGTTACTTAGACAGGCAAGCAGTAATAGAAAAGTCGGATCATAAAGGTCACTCCTTTTGTGTCTATCCAAAAGGTGAGGAATTACAAAAGATCAAACGTACTTTCGGCCTTGTGTTTCAAAATTTTAATTTGTTCCCGCATTTTAGTGTGATGAAAAACATCATCGATGCATTAATTCACGTCGATAAGATTTCGAAAGAAGAAGCGCATAATCGAGGTTTGGCTCTTTTGGCGCAACTTGGCTTAGAAGACAAGGCAAATCAATACCCTTGTCAACTTTCGGGCGGACAGCAGCAGAGAGTGTCCATCGCCAGAGCACTCGCATTGCGACCGCAGATCCTATTCTTTGATGAACCAACATCCGCGCTAGATCCGGAGCTTACCGTCGAAGTGCTAAAAGTAATGAAAGAGTTGGCCAAGGAGCATATGACGATGATCATCGTAACCCATGAAATGCAATTTGCCAAGGAAGTCTCCGACCGCATCTACTTCATGGAACAGGGAATGATACAAGCGCAAGGAAGCCCGGAAGAAATCTTCTCTTCTAATCATACTCGTGTTCGTGAATTTATTGGGAAGATGCATGGGTGAGGGATGATGAAGAAATTGTGTTTTCCATAGAAACAAGATGTTGAGAGCTTCTTACACAGAAGTTCGCTCCATCATCCGGTTTGATATGTCGTGTGAACAGACAAATGATTACAATTCAAACGTTCACCTATCTACTTTCAAAGTCATTGTTTCCCGGACGAACCGCACAGATAAACGCTAAACGTAGATCGGCGAACGATTGAAAAGTAACGATAAACGAGATCATTATATGCAAGAAAAATGGAAAAAGAGCAATAAATGACAGATGAAATCATAAAAAATCGATAAAGTATATTGAAAACATTAATTTTATATGGTAAAATACGAACGCTCTACTGATGGTTATTATGACAGTATTTATTAAAACACATACAGCAGAGCGTGTATAGAAAGCACAATTCCCCGAAGCTTCTTAATGAACACTTCGGAGTGTATTATGTAAATTTTGTTACGTAAAAATCTGAATCTGAATTATTGTTTTGGTGAGAGTTAGAGTAAGACTAACTCAAAAGAGAAATAGACTGCTTTTATGTTAGAACAGATAAAACAAAGAGGCTTGATAACAAATTTCATTAGTATTAGATAGAGCAATTTCAAATTTTCTTATCGTGTAGACACAATAGACAAAGTACGCGAATAGGAATATAGAAGGGGACAGCGATGTTACCTTGAACGAAAAACATGTCAACAACAACATCGTCGTAATGAAGCCAATGGAGACTCTTATGCCTACAGAGAAAATGCTTAATACAAATCAAGAAAAGCGGATCGCAATGTTACAATCTGTTTTGGGGTGTGATCTATATCAAAGACTCTACTATGTTTTCACATTATTCAGAAAAGATAAGAATTACACTCACAAATTGTTGATGTCGCGCAAGTGCTTTTCCCTTTATAAGGCATTCGATCCAATATTAAACAATGATGGCTGTGAAATAGAAGGAACCATAACAAATGATAAGATGATTGGAGTATCCGGTATAACTAAAAGCTCGCAAGTGCTTGTGTTTGATGATACTGTGTTGTACGGACGAACCATCATGACTTTTATCGAAACGCTTTTAAAAACATATCAGATTCCGATGTCAAACATATCAGTTTCTTCAGTTTTTGCATCGAGTGATCGATTACAAAATAATGATATGAAATATCCTTATTTCACAAATGAATGGGAGATGTTCTTCTGCTTTGGAGAGATTAAAATAAACGTTTGGAAAGAAAGTCGAATTACTTTTTTGTCGACTGAATCTGTGAGAGGGAATTCAGCAATTTTTTTGGATGCCATTCATTCTGTTTCTGCACCATATGTAGCGTATATACCGGCATTCGAAATCACGAAAGAGGAAGCAAAAGAAGCTATTCGTGAATCTCAAAAGAGTAGAACTGCATTTACCGATACGATCGATTTTCATTCTAGACAAGAGGAAGCTATGCTACCGGTTAAATGTGATTATCAGTTTTTTTTGTCCAATGAATTGAGCGAAAAGGTATCGGAACGGATTTATTCGTATATAAGGATATATGATAATCCTAATTTGGATATGCTGACTGTCATACCGCATATTATTTTCCCTATAGTCGAGGAGTGTGGTACAGATGAGTTACCGGGATTTGATATATATAATAAACAGTTTCCTAAAACATCTAGGGAAGGTACAAATGATGCAGATCTCATGACAAGAGTAACTTTTCTTCGATTTGCATCCAGTTATTTATTAGGAAAGGAATTTTTCAAAAAGTTTAACATTAAAACAGGAGACTATCAATTACTAAACGAAGAAGGATACGGAAAAGAGGAATTTATAAACGGATTCAATAAGTTGGATCTATCTGTATTTAATTTCTTTCAAGATGAAAAAACATTTCGGCTTTTAGAAGAGATACCTAAAAGTTATCAATTTAATTTAGATAATAGTACGAACGATGTTTTCGTATCAATTTTTAATACCAATAATTTATCGGTAGAGAGTGTGAATAGAATTAGCGATTCCTCTAGAAAAGCTGCAATTTTTGATACGCTTTCTAAATATTTTTATCGAACTTTGATTGAAAATCGCGAAGCTAATCGCTTACCCGGAACTTGCTTGAATAGCATCATCAGTAAGTTCAAATGTGTAAAACCGTTAGAACTATTGCCTGCGATGATTCGGATAGGAGAAATGGGACGCGCAAACATCAATACCTTTGTTCATCAAAAGAAGTTGGCGATATGTATTATGCAAGACGGAGAGCAAGCAGCTCAAGTCGCGAACGAATTTTGTGTAGGATTTACTTACGCTCTTTCAACAATTTACGAAACGCTCAAAAAACCTCATGGATTCGCCGCACAACCTGAACTATTATCATCCGATAAAAACCTATGGGAAGAAAATAAGGATATTTTAAAGGTCTTATTATATCAACTTGTGAGTCAATATCGAGAAAAAGAAAACGCTTTTGCGATCGATAAAAATGATATAGATATTATTATAGATTCAGATGATCCTTCGCAATGGCATTCGGATATTGTTCGCTATTATGTTCCTGCGAACTCGGAAATAGCCGAATTCATGGTTGATTTTGCATTCGCTTTTATTGATTGGGTAAGAAGAGAGGACTTAAGTGCTCCTATCATTACATTTTTGCCAGAGCAAAGTCAAAACTATCTCGAAAGGAAAAACATCAATTTACGATCAGTTTGATTGAGAGGGAGAGTTTTGTGATGCTTACTGCACAAGAGAGAGAGTATTTGCAATACTCACATATTGCATTGAGAATGTATAAAGAAGTATTGTATGGACCGGGTTCGGACGGATATGGGCGGGTATGTACAGATGATCTTGAAGACACCAAATCCTGTTTGAAGGGTTATGATTTATACTATTTCTTGATTTTGTTTCATGATTGGTACCAAGGAAAACCCGATAAATTGACGAATCCTTTACAGAGATTCGAATTTGACGCACACGGTTTTTTTGATATTCGTGGAGATGATTCGATAGAAACTGCCGGATTGAGACCTTATAAGTTCCATTTAGGTAATGTGGGAACGAAGGGTACATATATTTTTGATTCAGACAAAAGGATATTTTTTTGTATTAATGATCAAACAGTTATAGGTCAAAAATATTGTGGAGGAGTGTATACATCGAAGGAAGAATATAATAGTTTCTTTGTCAGTAAAAAAGAACAAGATGATCATGGAAAGTTGTGTGAAAAAATCAACATTATATTCCAAGCTATTCTAAGCGGTGCAGACGAAATACGGAAGTATGTTTTATCGAGTTCTAATATGGATGAAACAAATCAAAAAATAATTCTTGATCATCGGCTGTTTTTGGCTTTATCTTATCTGAATCCTTTTTTGTTCCGCTCATGGGTAAGAAGCTCTTTGTGTTATCTTTTGGAACATTTCAAAGAAGATAATATGACGGAAAACCCAGAATCAAGAACTGTTATGCAATTGAATGAAAATCATACATTTCTCGCGAAATCAAAAAGACTAAGAGTAGTATCAGCGTTTTACTATGATCATCACGATATTTTTGAATTAGTATGGGATAAAATCGATCAACTTTCAAGAAAGATACGAGATAATCAAGTATTGCAATATCATCCCACAATGACAACTAAATATGAAGATGATTGTCAAAGAGACGCAACAAAAGATTTAGTAGAATATTTCTACAAAGCAAGAGCCTGTCATAATGCTATTGAAGATGATAAAAACAAATTTAGAACACTTTATGATTTAGAAAAAACGATGCCTTTATATAGACAAATAGCCAAACAAATTAACCAACATTAAAAATAGTTAAACAAAACAGTAGTACATCCATTATCAGAGAGCGGAGGTATTACTGTTCCTTTATTTCTGAAACAAGACGTTATTATTCACGCGCAATGTCATTAATTGAAAGATTTTCTGCATTACTAAGACTGAAAGAAAGCTTATTTTTAAACGCTTTGCATAGTTGACATTTGTTTCAGAAGTCTTTCAGTTATGACATTGATTCACGCGTTAGTCGCACTTCGTTTATAGCTTAACGATGCACAGGAACGCACAGAGTAGGGGACAGTTTTGGGTGTTATACGTTCTGTGGAGATGGAGACCATGTTCTGGGCTCATCGGAACGCCCAGAGAGTCTAACACCAAAAACTGTCCCCTACTCTGTGCGGTTCGTCCGGTATACACTGCCTTTCAAATGTAGATCGGCGAACGCATAAATAGTATTTACGAATTAACACCATAATCCGTTCTTGCATTTTATTTACAACCAGTCTAAAATAGGAAACATCGTGTAAAGCATCATCGTCAAGACAACAATCCCGACAGAACAGACAGGAGACCAATTTCATATGAAGCGCTACTGGAAATATATCAAACCATATCTTCCATACTTTATCATAGGACCGATCATGATGATTATAGAAGTCCTAGGGGAAGTACTCTTACCCAAAATGATGGCGAATATCGCCAACAACGGTGTCGCAGCGGGCGATATCCCTTACATCATACAAACCGGCGCACAAATGATCGGATTAGCCTTGTGTATGCTTTTAGGAGGGGTAGGCGGTGCATACTTCGGATCCAAAGCGTCCGTTAATTTTGCCGCAGATCTGCGAGCAGATGTGTTTGCAAAGGTACAACAATTCTCTTTCTCCAATATCGACCACTTCAGCACCGGCTCATTGGTGACGCGACTGACCAACGACGTAACCCAAATGCAAAATCTCGTCATGATGTCACTACGCATTATGCTGCGAGCGCCAGGAATGTTGATTGGCGCGATTATCATGGCTTTTCTCATGAATGCACAATTAGCGACAGTTCTACTCATCGTGATGCCCATTCTTATTGTCGTAATCATCCTGGTCATGCGCGCCGCTTTTCCGCGCTTCCAACGGATGCAGCAGAAATTGGATCATTTAAACTCAACCGTTCAAGAAGCTTTGACCAATGTACGCGTGATCAAATCCTTTGTGCGAGAAGATTTCGAAAAAGATCGATTTGGGCAAGCCAATGAAGATCTCAAAGACAACGCGTTAAAAGCATTTCGCGTAGTGATTATGAATATGCCCCTTATGATGCTTGCTATGAACGGAACTACTCTGGCGATCGTATGGTTTGGCGGCAATCAGATCTTGGATAATACCATGGCAATCGGAGATTTGTCTGCGTTTATTACCTATATCGTACAAGTCCTCATGTCGCTGATGATGGTAGCGTTTGTACTACTGCAGGTATCGCGAGCACTTGCCTCTTCAAAGCGTATTCGTGAAGTGTTAGACACGATAGTGGATATCGATGACACCAATGCCACCCAAAAGGATCAAATCGTCACGAAAGGGGAAATCGAATTTCGCGATGTTTCTTTTCGATATTACAAAGATACGCAAGAATGGGTGCTTGATCATATATCGCTACGCATTGAACCCGGTTCTACGGTGGGGATCATCGGCTCTACCGGCTGTGGGAAGACGAGCTTGGTGCAGATGATTCCGCGTCTTTATGACGTTGACCAAGGAGAGGTTCTGGTCGATGGAGTGAATGTAAAAGACTATTCGCTCAATCATTTGAGGGATCGCGTGGGTATGGTATTACAGAAAAATGTTCTGTTTTCCGGAACCATTCAAGAGAATCTGGAATGGGGAAAAGAAGACGCTACCTTGGAGGAAATACGCGAAGAAGCACGCAAAGCACAAGCAGATCCGTTTATCGTTTCCTTTACCAATGGGTATGATACCGAGTTGGGACAAGGCGGTGTGAATGTCTCCGGCGGGCAAAAACAGAGACTCTGTATCGCCAGAGCATTATTAAAAAATCCAAAGATCTTGATCTTAGACGACTCGACAAGTGCGGTGGACACCGCCACAGAAGCGAAGATTCGAGAAGAACTTGCAACCTCCTTTGCCAAGACCACCACAATCGTGATCGCGCAGCGAATATCCTCAGTGATCGACGCGGATAAAATTGTCGTGATGGACGAAGGCAAAATCGTTGGAGAGGGACAACATGATCAGCTGCTCAAGACCTGTGAAACCTATCAAGAAATTTACTATTCTCAGATGGATAAAGAAGAGGAGGTATCTGCGTAATGAATGAGATGCGTGCAGAAAGACTCCGCAAAAAATACGCGCTGCGGCAAGATATGAAACTGCAGCATAGAGGTCCAGGTGGACCGGGTCCTAGAGGTCCCAGAGGTATGATGCCGGGAGCTAAACCACAGAATGTCAAGAAATCACTGGGACGTCTGTGGGGATATTTATCACAAGATGCATGGAAATTGGTAATCGTTTTCCTTTGTGTGATCATTTCGACCGTGAGTATGTTGGCAGCTTCCTATCTGTTACGACCGGTTATCAATGACTTGATGGCAGGAGCGGGAGCAGGCGCATTGCTACGCGGGATCATAACCATGGCAGTGATTTACCTGTTTGGAATGGTCGCGCAATACTTCCAACAGCTGATTATGATCGGTGTGGCGCAAAAAGCACTGTTACAACTGCGCAATGATCTGTTTGCGAGTATTCAGAAGTTGCCGCTTAGGTTCTTTGACACGAACAATCATGGCGATATTATGAGCCGTTTTACCAATGATGTGGACGCTGTCGGAGAGATGATGAACGGCACGGTAGTTCAGCTGATCTCAGCGACGATCAATATTGTAGGTACGTTGATTTTGATGATTTATACCAATCTGATCTTGACTGCCATTACGATTTTGATGGTGCCGCTTATGATGTTAGGAGCGCAAGGGGTAGCGAAACGCAGCCGCAAATTTTACAAAGGACAACAGGCTGCACTTGGTACATTGAACGGTTTTATGGAAGAAACAGTTACCGGGCAAAAGGTAGTGAAAGTATTCTGCCATGAGGAAACCGCGAAAGAAGAATTTGATTTTTTGAACAAAGATCTTCGAGAAAAACAAGTCAAAGCGCAATTTTTCGGTGGATTAATGGGTCCTGTGGTAGGGAATATCAGCCAGATCGGTTATGCGCTCACCGCAACGATCGGCGGGATTTTGTGTGTGACAAATGGGTTTGACTTTGGCGGACTTACGATCTTCTTGGGCTACTCCAGACAATTTTCTCGCCCGCTCAATGAACTATCCATGCAGGTCAATACGATCTTTTCAGCCTTGGCAGGTGCTGAGCGAGTGTTTGATGTAATGGATCGTGATCCGGAACCAATTGACGCCCCGGATGCGATTCCTCTGGAACAAAAAGAAGTGACCGGAGCAGTCACCTTGAATCATGTAACATTTGGCTATGATCCGGATAAAGTGATCTTGTCGGATGTCTCCCTGTACGCGAAGCCGGGACAAAAGATAGCCTTGGTGGGTTCTACGGGAGCAGGTAAAACGACGATTACCAATTTGATTACTCGTTTTTATGATATCGCGCAAGGAGAGATCACGATCGATGGTACGGATATTCGTAACATTCGCAGAGGGGATCTGCGCAAAAATATCGCGATCGTTTTACAGGATACCCATCTGTTTACAGGAACCGTCAAGGAAAACATTCGTTACGGAAGGTTGGACGCGACGGACGCCGAAGTGGAAAAGGCTGCGCGGACAGCCAGTGCACATTCGTTTATCATGAGATTAGAACATGGATATGATACCTTAATAGAGGGAGATGGCGCCAATTTAAGCCAAGGGCAGAGACAGCTTCTGAATATCGCAAGAGCTGCTATTTCGACCGCACCGATTCTGATCTTGGATGAAGCTACCAGCTCGGTAGATACGAGAACAGAGAAACATATCGAGCGAGGGATGGATCGTTTGATGGAAAGCAGAACGACGTTGGTCATCGCACATCGTCTTTCAACGGTACGCAATGCCAACGCCATCATCGTCTTGGAACATGGAGAAGTCATGGAACGAGGCAGCCACGAGGAGCTTTTGGCGGCAAAAGGGCGTTATTACAGTCTTTATACCGGGTTAGCACAACTCGATTAGTTCCGAGGTGCCCGTGTCAGCGTACCAGTACTTTTTGAATTTCACAAATGTAGAGGGTATGGAAATCATCCTCGGGATACATTTCTTTCGCGAGACCGGGTACCAAAAAGTCTTCTGCGCGGTATTCAGACGCATATAATTTTTTGGCAATCAATATCGTTTCGGCTTCTTCAAAGTAGGGTGTAGCGCCGTCAAAAGCGACGTGAAGCCCTGCTTTTGCAATTTTGTCCTCGTCTCTGCCGGAAGCGGTTCCTAAGTAGGTAAGTTCTTGCCGTAATTGCGGTGAGAAAAAGGTTAAGGACATCGTATCTTGTGCGTCCACAAATTCTTTGGTATATCGTTGGGGACGAATGACGACGAATGCAACGGGTTTTCCCCACATTTCTCCGAGTCCGCCCCATGAAGCAGTCATGGTATTGACTTGGTCGGGTGTCCCGGCGGTTACGAGCATCCAATCTCTTCCGATTAGTTTACATGCTCCTTCGTGTAGGTCATAGGGGCTGATTTCTTGATAACTCATGTTTGTTCCCTCCTTGCGGTTTGGATTGACCAGTAT
>JAISHZ010000126.1 GCA_031262285.1 Lachnospiraceae bacterium
AGGTGATTTTATGCGATTTGCTTTGGAAAGGGTTGATCGCGTTACACCGCTCCTATGTAATTTGGCAACGATAAGTATGCTTGTGTTTTCTTCTCTCTTACTTTTCTGTTGCAAAAACACATCACAAATACTACAAAATGCGAAGCCAACAAACCGGGCAGCGATGGCAACCGTCTTCTTATTACTCGCTGCCATTTTGTCATTGGGTGGTGAAAGCGCGTTTTTGTATTTTAATTTTTGATACCCAAACCAATTTTTAACCAACGGTGGATTTTGAAGTACAATGAGGTGCTTTTCTATGCAAAAACAAACTCATACTAAGACATGGTCCTTGTGGACAAAGCAAGTACTGATATCATTTGGCGTCGCTCTTTTTCTGATTGCCGCTTTGATGATCTGTGTCGATCCTTATTTTCATTACCATAAACCATTACCCGGTCTTTCTGTAACCTTTCCACCTCAGCGTTATGGTAGTAATGGGATAGAGAGAAACTTTTCGTATGATGCGATCTTGCTGGGGAATTCGCTGGCTGAAAATTTTAAAACATCTGAATTTGACTCTCTATTTGGTACGAACGCCATTAAGCTCATGTTTTCCGGTGCATATCTTGAGGAAATGTCGAATAATCTGCAAAATGCATTTGCATACAACGATGATATTCGTGTAGTTTTATGGTCAATTAATTATCCTTATTTACTCTTTGATGCCGATCTAAAGGCGTATTCAGATTCGGATTATCCGGCTTATCTATACGACAATAATCCGCTAAATGATGTGTATTATCTTTACAATTCTATCGCATTATACCGTGCGTTGGACATCTTGAAAGATACAGCTTTGCGTAAAGAAAATGCTACCTTTGATGAATACTCTTCTTGGTCTGCTCAGACCGGTCGAGAAGCCATACTACAACATTATGTACGTCCCGCAAAGTCTAAGCAATCTCCATCAAAAGTGGATACACAGTCAACCTCGCGTACCCTTACAGAGAACATTCTGCCTATTATTCAATCTCATCCGGACACGCGCTTTATTCTGTTCTTTCCACCATACAGCATTTTATGGTGGGATGAAGTGGATCGGCGCGGCAATCTACAAGAATACCTCCGGAGTGAAGACGTAGCGCTCACTACATTGCTTCAGTATGATAACGTGGAAATCTTTTGTTTTCATGAGGCGATCGATATTTATAGCGATCTCGATCATTATTCTGATGCACTACACTATGATGCGACGATTAACTCATGGATTTTGGAGCAAGTCCATGTCGGTGAGTATCGGATCACACCGGAAAACCAAAAGAATCATTTGCGCCATGTGCAGGAAATTGTTGAATCGTATCCCTATGATGCGATCTTTGAATAGATTAAAATAAGGTAATCCATACTTTGGAATGCAATACTCTTGAGAAATCACGAATTGAAAGGAGACAGGATGGATAAGCACGCAGAACGTGCTTCGATAAGAAAGATAATGGGATATAACGCCAAGGCTCGACTGTGGCTATTAGCGGTTAGCGAAGCATTGGGGTTGATCTTGATTGTGTTTTTTTACTATTTAATACTGTTTGGTCTGGCGACGGGCTTAAGTGTGGATATGTACAACTCACAAGCGGACTGTGTTAGGTATGAAATGACGAATTATTTTAAATTCTTACCTATGATGTCAGGCATCGTAGCAATGATAATGGGATTCCTGTGTGCCTTTTCAGGATTTTATCATTATCATTTCTCAGCAAAACCTAAGTGGGTTCCTTTCGGGCCCATAAAGAGAAGCCTCATGTTCTGGACTGTCTACTGGAACGGTCTGCTCATATGGCTGGTGACTGCTCTTTTTAATTCCTTGTTACTAATTTTACTAACTTTTAATTTATTTCATAGCATAAAACTTACACTCCTGTACGCTATGCTGAAAGCTTTGCTGGTTTCCTTATGCGTATTTTGCCTCATCTATCATTTTTCGCTTTTGTGTATCATGATTTCAGAAAATTCTTTAATTGCACTCATTGCCATAATTTCTTTTGGACTGTTCCCTGTTTTTTTCTATATTTTGGCTTTTGTTTTTGTATACAATTTCATCCCGAGTTTTCCCATTGAAACATTTTCATTTGATTTTTTCAATTACTTTTCGCCAATATGGAACACCTTATCATTCTTGATAAATAGCGTGAAAGAAACGCAACCTCATGATATGATTCACAAGTTCTTTTTCCAATATACCCCTGTTTTTCTGCAGATTTTCCTTTGTTTTGTGTTAGCTAAACGGCTATATATCACCAATTATGTTCATTCCTTCTAGTCTACAAACTACAGTATCTTGGCTGTGTGTTTGATATATTTATTGATTTTCAAGGTTTTGTCGGAGGGAGACTGTATGAGTGAGGTGCAATTCATAATTTTACTCCTAGATATTGGGTTGGCTCTGATTTTACAGATAATGGGGCTTTGCTTTATTCGGTCTAAGGGAAAAGGCGTTAAATTTATCGCCGGTTTTAATAACAAGTCAGAGAAAGAGCAATCCGAGTACAATCTGCGAGATATTTGCATAGATTTCGGCATGCAACTTATTTTATATGGTACCCTTTTTACAGGCGGTGTGGTCATTGACTTGTTCTTTACCGGAGGAGGTATTTCCCTAGCTTCTGTGGGATTCATGGTCCTAGTATTCGTAAATGTATACCGATCCAAAGACAGTCTATTTGATAAATGTTATAGGCTGTGATACGATTAAACGCTTGGAATTCGCAAATATAAGTTCCCCTGATAATCCATCATGTAGGCATACTCTCCTTCCGTATAGCAATAATACTCCTCATCAAAATAGCGTATGACACACCCTTCTCTTGGTTCGACAACCTGACCGGTGTCATAGACATAGCAGCCGGAGGAGGTATAGATGCCCATATCGGGTCCTTGAGCGGGATCAAAGGTGCGGACGCAGAGGATGCCATGTTCCGTCTTTTCGAAACCTACCAATTGATCCATGACAGATTCTCCATTCACATAAAGCGCTCCTTGTACTCCTTCCGGTCCTTCATAGCTAAAAGCCTGTAAATAGTATATCCTCTCACCCAGTTTGTAGATGTTTTCAGCTTCAGTGTAAGACACATGAAAAACTTCTGTATTTCCCGTCCAAATATCTTCCACCGACAAAGCGTCAGCTTGCTTGCGTCGCACCAAATCGCTTGGTATATTCTCATAGTCTCTTAGAATCAAAAAGTCTTGATCGACTACCAAACTACAGTCGGTCCCTTCTTGCGTCAGGCAACCAAGTAAGTAACAGCCGGTCTCGTTATCATATCTTTGGATCGAAAAGCGGTCCTTTGACAAGTCTAGCTGCTGCGCTTTTGCTTTATTTATCTCAAAAAATTTGTGAATGTCCATTACAACTTGGCAATCTGCGTTAATCAATACAGAAACAACTTCACCGTCAATCTGATGGTTCCAGATTTCCAACCGCCCTGTTTTAGTAGTGACAAGTCTTTTGAAACTACTGCCTTCTTCTAGGGGAAGGGTCTTACCCGGCCAGTTTCGATATTCATTTTCCCCGTTTTCCCTTACGAAGTAACCACTTGGCAGTGCATACTGGAAATCCATTGCTTCCGAATCCGCCAACACCGGTTCTCCGGATGCCTGATAAATCCCATCCGGCAGTATGATATAGCCGGGGGAACCATACATATCCTTCGGATCGATGACGCGACCTTTGGGGTAAACTGCAAGTTCCCGACCGCCGGAATCTATGATGGTAATCTGAGTAACGCTTCGATCATCCTTACTCACATCCGTTGCTGCATAGAGACCGCCACCCATATCATGAACATCCAGATGTGTCGGTTCAAGAATCCAAGTACCGGTTTGGGGATGATAAAGCCCCGCTCTCCAGTCCTTTCCGTAATCCGTGAGTACTTGTACATTCGGATCATCCTCTATTTGAGGCAGCAGTTCATCTACTTCGCGACCCAACACAGAAGGCAATGTATAAAAGATCAGCGGCTCATTTAAGCTGATAATTTCTGATTTTTGGGCAAGCCCTCCGGACAAGTCATTACGCAGTACGCTACCAACCTGTCCCAAAACCTGAAATTGCTTGTCTATCACCACATAGTTAAAATTCCCCAGCGATAAAAGCAAGCCTTCATCTTCACCGATGGAAAGAGACCCGGAAGGCGACGTTGTTGCTATAACCTCTGCGGGATCCGTATAGGGAACATACCCGTCCTTTTGCGCCAGCATCTGCCCTTGCGGGGATCTTAGATAGTCGTAGAGGCGTCTTGCCGGTGAATCCTTCGGCTCGTCGTAGCGGATCACCGTATATTTTTGGCTGATTAAGGGGTAACTACCGTCCGAAATCGTCTGCGCGCAGGGTTCTTGCCCTTCCACCTGTATAAACCGAAGTCCCGGCGTCTGCTCCATATACCCGGCATAATAAAAGACAGAATACCCGATGGCATTTTCCATATTGTTATAAGAAGCGATGGCTGTGAGCATACCCATCATCGTCGAAGCTACCATAGATGGCGCTTCCACCATCGGAGTTCCTTGCATCACCATTTCTTCCATCAAAGTCTGACTGCCTGCACCAAGATTTCGCTGAAAAGCCACAATCGGTAGATTCGCGCCTCCTACCTCACTCCAGTTGGTAATCTTGCCTGCGTATATATCCACAATCTGTTCTATCGTCAAACTCTGCACCGGGTTGTTTTCATTCACCATAAAAACAAACGCGTCTATCGCAATCGGTGCCGACAAAAGGGGTACCCCTTGATCCTTCGCTGCTTGGACGGTATCATCATTGGCTTCCCCGACAATCAGCAAATCCGCCTCTCCTGCGATCAATTTGTGATAGGATGCAGTCGTCTTACTATGTACAATCCGCTGCGTAGCTTCTTCCATATCCGCGCCAGTCACCGATGTATACAAGGACTGCGCCAGCGGAAGCGTGGCAGTAGAACCATCCACATTCGGGTAATTGTCCTGATTGATTCCGGAGATATCAACCTCCGTAGGCGGCAGGCTCTCATCCGTGACGATGCCGCTTGAGGGTACTATTTCTTCTGATGTTACTGAACCGTCCGGCATTCGAGTACTCTCTTGCGCCCCGGATATCTCCTGCTTCCCACAGCCTGCTGACAACACAACCGCCGCTACTAACAGCATACACAATACTCTTTTAAACTGCTTCATCTTTTCCTCCTGCATATAAGATTCCCATAAAACTATATCATTCTAACACATTATTCATCCGAAAACACCTAGTTGCAGACTCTTTGAACAACAAATGCGTTACATCGTAAAATGCGAATTGAATCATTGACAGGTTGTGTTTCCCATATTAAGATGAGACCATGTATACAATTCAAAACGAAAGCGAAAGGGGATGTATATAAATGCTGTTTTCATCATACTCTTTTATTTTTTATTTCCTTCCAATTACCTTGATCGGCTATTATCTCCTAAATCGTTTATCATCTAAGCTGCAGGGAAATCATAATCGTAACCCATTGGGAAAAACATGGCTTCTGCTGATGTCCTTGTTCTTCTATTCTTATTTTCATATCAACTACCTATTTCTGATCGTAGCGAGCATCTTGCTAAACTTTCTATTTGGCAAATTGATGCAAAAACACAAGCATTCCGTTATTTTAGCACTGGGAATCGTTTTAAATCTGGGATTATTGGGTTATTTTAAATATTGGGATTTTTTCATGGAGACATTGAATCAGGTGTTTTCGACTAACTGGTCATATA
>JAISHZ010000137.1 GCA_031262285.1 Lachnospiraceae bacterium
CTTATGTGGGTATTCGGACACAGGTGAATGGCGCGTCGATGAATCCGACACTTGAGAATAATGACCAGTTAATCGTAGATAAATTAAGTTATCATTTGGGTAACCCCAGACGTTTTGACATCGTCGTTTTTCCCTATCCGCAGGAACGCGGGGTTCATTTCATCAAGCGTGTGATAGGAATGCCGGGAGAGACGGTACAGATACTGGAAGATGGCAGTATTTTAATAGATGGGAAGGTCTTAGAGGAAGTGTATGGGAATGAAACCATCACGCCCGATCACATCGGGAGAGCGATTAATCCTGTTGTACTGGGCGAGGATGAATATTTCGTAATGGGGGACAATCGAAATAACAGCAAAGACAGTCGGGATCCCTCTGTAGGAAGTATTAAAAGAGATGATATAGTCGGGAAAGCATGGCTACGCATTTGGCCGTTCAATCATTTTGGTTTTTTAAAACATACCTAAAGAATGGGAACGCATAAGGAGAGGAAAGATGAATAGGTCACAGCAATATCGTGTATCTAAGATTACGGTAGAATTTCGGGCAGCTTGTATTCATGAGCTGCCCCAATTTATTGAAAAATATAGGGATGATGAACGACCCGGCGTACAGAAGATGGTATTGCTTGCGCAAAAGAAGTGGACAGCATACCAATCGGAACAAGAGCGGCTTTACAAAATGACGGAGTATGAAAGACGATATGGCATATACACGTATATCTGCGGGGTGGATGAAGCAGGGAGAGGCCCGTTGGCAGGACCTGTGACGGCGGGAGCTGTGATTTTACCCAAGGATTGTAATATTTTGTATCTAAATGATTCCAAGCAGCTTTCCGAAAAACAAAGAGAAGAACTTTATGAAGAAATCATTGATAAGGCAATTGCGTATGCTGTTGGTTCTGTTGGAGAACAGCGGATCGATGAAATCAATATTTTAAACGCGACGTATGAAGCCATGAGAATAGCGATCAGCAAGTTAGGCGTTGTTCCCGATTTGTTGTTAAACGACGCGGTCACAATACCGGGAGTGGCAATCAAGCAGATTCCGATTATCAAAGGAGATGCGAAGAGTGTTTCTATAGCAGCGGCAAGTATCGTGGCGAAAGTCACGAGAGATCGTGTAATGAAGCAATTTGATACTTTATATCCACAATATGGATTTGCTGCACACAAAGGGTATGGAAGTGCAGCACATATGGAAGCAATCCGTCAATATGGACCTTGCCCGATTCATCGCATCACTTTTTTGCATCTGGAGTAGGAAAAGGATAGGAAGTTAAAGAATGATGTTCTCGCACAATTCGCCTCGTGACACAGCGGTATGGTTCTTGAGAACGTGTGCATTCTGTATCATCTTGAATGCGGGGGATCAATGACATGATACCAAGGTCAAAAGATCATACATTAACTGCTCGTGGGAACCGCAAAATCATAAGAATGTAAGCAGCCCGTAGGGCGGATTGCGAATGATTTTAGGTTTGCGCGGGATCGTAGCTGTATATAGTAACAAACAATTAACATGAGAAAGGGTCGCTATGCGATTATCGGATTTCTTAAGACCATCCGTAAAAAAAGAAACTACAAATGCTGCTACGTCGGGCAAATTGGCGGCGCAGCAGTCCTTATCAGCGAGAAATACTATATTAAACAGGCAAATTCGTGCATTAATACCGGGACAAACGATTCAAGGAGAAGTTGTCTCCAAAAGCGGTAGCGATGTGCAAGTGCAGTTAGCGCCTGAATTCGTGATTCATGCCAGATTATCACAAGATGTTAATCTTGAAGTCGGAAAAACGTTGTTTTTTCAAGTCAAAAATAATGGTTCCTCTTTAATATTGAATCCTCTTTTTACCAATACTGCGACAGACATCAATGTGCTCAAAGCTTTAGAACAGGCGTTGCTTCCTCTTCAAGATTCGACAGTCACCATGGCGGAATCTTTGATGAAAGCGGGAATGTCAGTCGATAAACAGTCGTTGCAGCAAATCTTTCGAGAAATGGGGCAAAATCCGACTGCAGATGTCGTGGATATCGTAGAACTTCATCGCTTGCATCTGCCGGTGACGCAGGATAATCTAACACAAGCGGCTTCTTATCGGAATATGACACATCAACTGGTATCCGGTATGACACAGATCCTTGATGAATTGTCGGTAACATTGAACGGATTATTGGATCGTGGTCAGTCACAGGAAGTCGTCGGATTGTACCGGTCGCTGCTTTCTATGGCAGGGGAAGGTGCGGATATCGGCTATGCGACCGCAGTCGACGGGGGATTGGAGAGCAATGTACAAGAAGCAGGGAATTCTCTCGGGAACGGAGCGGGATTGATGGGCAATACAAAGGGAGAAGGGACTTCCCCGGGAGAAGGAAGTTTTCTTGAGAGTGGGGTAGGATTCGGGAGTAACGCAAAGGGAGAAGGGATTTCCCTGGGAGAAGGAATTTCCCTGGGAGACGGAAATATTCTTGGGAGTGGCGTGGGATTGGGAAGCCATCCCAAAGGAGTAGAGATTTCCTTAGGAGTAGGGATTTCCTTAGGAGAAGGGATTTCCTTTGGAGAAGGAACTTCCCTAGGAGCAGGGAATCCTCTTGGAAGCGATGTTAGAACGCAAGGAACGAACTCGCAGGGAATGGGAGAAGTGCTTGAGAGCGGTATAGGTGTCACAAATAGCAACACAGGAGAACCGTTGTCAGATATCGACAGAAGCGCACGAACTTTACAGGATGGAATAACGAAATGGGAGTCACAAAATCTTTCCGCGAAAGACATTTTGCAACAGATGGAGATACAGATGGATGCGATTGCCCAAAATGCAGATCAAGGAGCAGATGCCTTGTCAGAAATGATTCGTGATCCGCAAATCCAAAAGTTTTTACAGGAGACAATCTTGGAAAATTGGTCCATTCATCCCGAAGACGTATCACAAAAGGAAAATGTCAACCAACTTTATCAAAGGTTGATCCAGCAACTAACAAGACTGGATCAAGCAGTGGAGCAAGCCGGGATACAAGGTACTAATCTAAACAGCAGTATAGACAATATGGCACAGAACATCAATTTTATGAATCAAATTAATCAAATATATACTTATATACAACTTCCGGTTCGAATGTCTTCTCAGTTAACGCATGGTGAATTGCATGTATACACCAATAAGAAGCATCTGTCTTCATTTGATGGTAACATTACAGCTCTTTTGCATCTGGATATGGAGCATTTAGGACCGCTTGACGTGTATGTCGCCATGCAAAACAGCAAAATTTCTACACATTTTTACCTTCAAGATGAGGAAATGCTTGATTTTATATCGAGTCATATTGATATCTTAGAGAAAAGGCTGGTGGAGTGCGGTTACGAAGCAAAGTGTGAACTCTCTGTTAAGCAGACGGCGGCAACAGGAGAGAAGGAAAGTCAAGGAGGCGGACCACTGGAAGAATGGCACAATAAAAACTGGAATCATACGCCATTGATTAATCAAGGCTTTGATGTACGCGCATAACGACCTCTATATCTAGTGGAAAGGATGGCGATATGGAAGAACAAAATAAAAAAATCAAACAAGCAATCGCATTAGAATATAGTCCCGACGAGGAAGCACCGAAAGTCATAGCCGGTGGGAAGGGGAAATTGGCAGAGCGTATCATCGAGGAAGCTTCCAAACACAAAGTGCCGATCCATAAAGATGAAAAATTGGCGGATACCTTATCGAGGCTCAATATCGGAGATACCATTCCGCCGGAACTATATCAAGCAGTCGCAGAAATTTTGGTATTTGTAGACGCTATGGACAAATTGAAGGCGAAAACCAAAAAGGGAAACTGAAAACCAGCTGATGCTTCAAGCGCATGGATAAAGATCTGCTAACGCGAGCAAAAACAAGGAGCTTAATCTATGAGAGATATAGAATCGGCAAAGCCTTCATAAATACGTTTTTGTTTGACACATTAGGAAGGGGAGCTAACTTGAACAATCGACAAAAAGGATCCTTGGGTGAAAAAATGGCGGAACAGTATTTAATCGACTGTGGCGTAAGGATTCTTGATCGTAATTTCCGATCTCATGAAGGTGAGATAGATCTCATTGGCAGACATGGAAGATATTTGGTCTTTTTTGAAGTGAAATCGCGGAAAGGATCGGGAAAAGGGTTACCGGAAGAAGCAGTCGGTATCCGAAAACAAGCCTCAATCTGTCGTGTATCAGACTTTTATCGAACCTTTCATCACATTTCTAACTCTGAATATCTTCGCTATGACGTGGTCGCCATCTCAGATGGAGAGATTCGCTGGCATCAAAACGCATTTCCATATCATTATCGATACAATCGCTGAAAAAACGCTCACTTTATACAAAGATCGTGTACATTATGAATGCATAAAGATTGACAAAGGGTAGGTAGCATTCATACTGATGGGAATATACACACAATTTTAACTGTACAGGATATAACCTATGAATAGTAACGATGAGGTTAAAGTTTGCGAATTTACTGATCTACGTTTAGCGCTTCCCAGTGCACAGAACC
>JAISHZ010000176.1 GCA_031262285.1 Lachnospiraceae bacterium
CGTCAACAACAATATGGTTTTATACAGTTGGTCAATTGACTTTCCACGTCATTGACGTATAATGTTTGAAAGAAGACCATTTTCAAACCATTTTCAAACCATTCCCAAGTTCAAACATATGGATCATCCGGGAGGAATTTTTACGTGAAACAGAAATCACATATTATGACGACTTTGTTCATTGTTCTGTCAGCGTTTTCATTATTGTTGATGTTAATTGCCACCTTAAAAACCTACCAATCTGCGCAAGTATCGACGGATCTGATCATAGATGAAGTTCGAAAACGCTTAGAATCAACAGCGGTAGCAGCGGCGAATTTTGTTTCGTATGAACGATTAGAAGAAATCACGACACCGGATGATGTCTTTTCGCCGGAAGGCGAACAATTGCGCAGTCAATTGATAGATTTTGCGAATCAGATGGATCTGATGTTTGTATATTATCTGCGATTGATGCCGGACCGGAGTGAGGAATTCGTCATTGACAATGACACAGATCCGGAAACATTAGCGCGTCCCGGTATGCCGCGTGTCAGCGTGAAAGCCTCCGAGAAAGCGGCCGGCGGCGAGGTCGCCAGTATGGATCTCTCTGAAGTGGAAAGCCTTGATTATGATGATCATAGCGCGTACTTTACTGTGACGGAGGAGATCGATGAAGTAAGTTTTATCTCTGCGTTTGCGCCAATCTATGACCCGGAAGGTAACGTCGCCTATATAGCGGGTGTTGACGGGCTGCGGTATAACTTACATACCCAAGAAAACCAAATGAAAGTATTAACAGGGCTACATCTGGCGGCCTTACTTGCCTGTGTCTTATTTACGGCGATCTGTGTACAAATGTTTCGAATTCGTGCGAAGCAAAGCGAAGAGGCTTCTCGGGCAAAAAGTCAATTCTTATCTTCGATGAGCCATGAAATTCGTACACCACTCAATACGATTATAGGTATGACTGATATCGCCATGCACAGTCCCAATGGTGACGAAACAGAGTATTTAGGGAAAATACTATACGCATCAAAGCATCTACTGGGTATTGTAAATGACATTCTGGACATCTCCAAAATACAGGAACATAAATTTACCATTTCACCAACGAATTTTTCCTTTCATAAATTCATAACTTCTTTGACAGACAATTTTCAATCGACTATGGCACAAAAGGAAATCACCTTTCAAACGAAATTGGATGCCCAAATACCGGAATACCTCTTTGCGGACGACCACCGACTCAATCCAGTCTTGATGAATTTATTAAGTAACGCTCAGAAATTTACAGAAAAGGGTGGAACGGTTTTGCTTGAAGCAAAGCTCTTGCCCAGCGAAGCAGATCACCTTCGCTTGTGTTTTCATGTGAAAGACAACGGAGTCGGCATCTCAAAAGAGGATCAAGCACGAATCTTTAATCCCTTCGAGCAAGCGGATAAGTCTACGACGCGCCGTTTCGGAGGAACCGGTCTGGGACTGGCGATTTCCAAAGCGATCGTCGAAGCGATGGATGGAATGCTGGGGGTGGTATCAGAGCCGGGTGTCGGCAGCACTTTTCATTTTACAATCAACGTAGCAGAGGGAACACCGGATCTGTGTAGCGCCGAAGTAGAGGACAGGTCGGAAGCAGGGAATGATTTATCCGATAAAACGATTCTGGTGGTCGATGATATGGAGATCAACAGAGATATCGTTGCGTCGATGTTGGAGGATATCGGTGTATCCATCTTACACGCCGCAGATGGCGAAGAAGCGATGGATGTTTATCGATCAAATGAGTCCATCGATATGATCTTGATGGATGTACAGATGCCCAAGATGGATGGGTTGACTGCAACGCGTCTTATACGAGCATCGGGAACGCCCAGAGCACAATCCATTCCAATCATCGCGATGACGGCGAACGCACTGCGAGAGGATGTGGACAATTGCCTCGAGGCTGGGATGAACAGTCATTTAGGTAAACCGATAGATCGCAGTATTTTGATTCAAGAAATTACGAAGATGTTTGCGTTACATCAGAAGACTTGAGTAAATAAAACATCTCGTCGAAATACAAAGACGCTTGCCAAATGTCCGTTCATGTTGTCGCAATGGCACGATTCTTTCTAATAATTTATGAAGATAAGCATTGATTTTTTGGGATAATCCCGCTATTATGAGTAGGATGTCCCCCAAAGATATGCGAGGTTTAAAGTACAATGATCAATTTTGAAGAAGAACTGAAGAAATTTCATCCGAGTTTGGAAGTAGAAGTCGCAGAGGATGCGATTTATAATCAAGACTTAACCGACGTTGCGGATTTGGTAGTCAAAATCGTGAAAGAGTCTGAACAAGCGAAGGAAGAAAACGAGGAGTAGGCAAACATGTTTTGTTATCATTGCGGGTGCCGTTTATCCGAGCATGACTTCTGTACTGCCTGCAGAACGGATGTACGACTATACAAAAAAATCATGATGTCCTCCAATCGTTTATACAATGAGGGGTTGGAAAAAGCGCAGATCAGGGATCTTTCCGGCGCCATCGTGAGTTTAAGAGAAAGTATAAAATTCAATAAACTTAACACAGACGCACGTAACCTCCTAGGGCTGGTCTACTATGAGATGGGCGAAGTAGTCGCTGCGCTTGGCGAATGGGTTATCAGTAAGAACCTTCTATCGGACAAGAATATCGCCGGCGATTATATCGAAATGATCCAGCACAGTGGTACGAGATTAGACGCGATCAACCAAACGATAAAAAAATACAATCAAGCGTTAACTTATTGCCGCCAAGGAAGTAAAGATTTAGCGATTATTCAATTGAAAAAGGTCTTATCCCTAAATTCCAACTTCATCCGAGCGCATTTATTGCTTGCTTTATTGTATATTGATTCTTCAACTTGGGATCGCGCTGCGAGAGAAGTCAGCCGCAGTTTAGACATTGATCATAACAATCTCATGGCACTCCGTTACCGAAAAGAGATCGATCAAGTTTCTAACCTTGAAGAAGAAGCCGGTTCTACCGTGAATCGCAAGGAAAAGAAAGCGCTTCGATATCGTTCGGATAACGAACTCATCATTACGCCGATGAATGTGAAAGAACCCAAGCATGGCGGCGCAGTGACGATTTTGAACATTGGAATAGGTTTAGTGATTGGCGTGCTTGCAGCCTGTTTTTTGGTTCTACCCACGGCGATTGCCAACACACGGCTTGAAAATGAAGCCAAAGAACAAAAGATTTACAACGAAATGGATCTGAAAACGGCACGCATTACAGAATTGGAGGAAGCTGCCGTAAAAGACCGGGAGCAAATCGCACAATTAGAAGAAGCGATCGACCAATTAAAAATCGATCAAACCAAAGCAGATGAAATCGACACCTTGCTAAACGCCGCAGTGACATATCTAACCACAGCGGATGTGCTGGCGACAGACGAACAGTTAATGATCGCGAAGCAAAGCATTGACTTTGAACAAGCGTCGGAAGCGGCAAAACAACTCTACGATGCGTTGGTTTTGGCGATTGGAGAAGATGTTTCCGTTACACTTTATGAGCAAGGCAGAGAACTATACAATGCGGAGGATTATGTACAAGCATTGTCGCTTCTGCAAAGAGCTTATGAATACAATGCCGAGAACTGGGATGCACTATATTACTTGGGTCATGCATATCGCATGAACGAAGACTACGCAAACGCCAGACTATGCTACGAAGCTTTTGTTACAGCATTGCCTTATACAGAACG
>JAISHZ010000257.1 GCA_031262285.1 Lachnospiraceae bacterium
AGCAAGAAGTATGTAGAATCCGGTCATAATGGTGGGAAAGGCAGTGAAGCACACAAAGCTGCTGTCATCGGAGATACAGTGGGAGATCCCTTTAAGGATACAGCAGGACCCTCCATCAATACACAGATTACCGTGGTTTCTCTTGTTTCTTCTTTGATGTCCGGTTTGTTTTTGATGTTTTCCATATTCTAAAGATGGTTAGGGTAGGTATAAAAGGAGACAAGTATCCATGAGCGGATTTACGACCTTTTTGCAGCAACTCACACAGAACCCGGTTCTATTGATTACAGTACTGTTGGTATTGGCGGTGGTATTGGTGAATGGTTGGACCGACGCACCAAACGCGATTGCCACCGCAGTGTCCACCAGAGCGATTGCTCCAAGACCTGCAATTCTAATGGCTGCCATATGTAACTTTCTGGGAATCCTTGTCATGACTTCCGTCAATAAGATGGTGGCACAAACCATCTACAAAATGGTCGATTTTGGCAGCAATGACCATAACGCACTTGTTGCACTATGTGCGGCGATGGTAGCGATTGTACTCTGGGCAACCGCAGCGTGGTACTTTGGCATTCCCACCAGTGAGAGCCACGCATTGATCGCCGGATTAACCGGTGCTGCGATCGCTATGCAAAATGGGCTTTCCGGTGTGAATGGCGCGGAGTGGGTGAAAGTACTGTATGGATTGGTTTTGTCTACTTTCCTAGGGTTCGGTATGGGAGCAGTGACCGTGAAGTGTATCGAAGCGATCTTTCGCAAAGTCGATCGGCGCAAAACGACAGGATTTTTTCAAAAAGCGCAGATCGGCGGAGCCGCAACGATGGCATTCATGCATGGTGCACAGGACGGTCAGAAGTTTATGGGCGTGTTCTTGCTTGGTATGGCACTTTCTCAAGGAACAGGGCAAACACAGAGTTTTGACATTCCTTTTTGGTTAATCCTGTTATGCTCTCTTGTCATGGGACTGGGAACTTCCATAGGTGGTTATCGTATCATCAAAGCCGTGGGCATGGATATGGTGAAATTAGAGACCCATCAAGGGTTTGCAGCAGACATTGCAGGAGCAGGTTGTTTGCTTGTATCCTCCTTATCGGGTATTCCTGTTTCTACCACACATACCAAGACGACTGCCATCATGGGAGTCGGAGCGGCGAGACGGTTGCGCAGCGTTGACTGGAGCGTCGTTTCCGAGATGGTCTTTACGTGGGTTCTTACATTTCCCGGTTGCGGTTTAATCGGATTTATCATGGCTAAGCTTTTCTTGATGATCTTTTAAAGAAAACGAGATACGATCAGACAAGTTCGGTGATGCGAGCAGATAGGAGTAATATGGCGAGAAAAAACAATCCTTATTTTGATGATTTTAAAGTGATGGTTGAATGTTCCTGTAAAGCGGCAGACTATCTGCTGACGGTGTTAAAAGATTTTAACCCGCACAACATGGCACAAAAACGTGAAAAAATGCACACGATCGAGCATGAAGAAGATGAAGTCAAGCACAGGATGATGAAACGTTTGGTGAAGGAATTTATTACCCCGATCGACCGTGAAGATATTATACATCTTTCCAATGAGTTGGATGATGTCACGGACAAAATCGATGATATCCTCATTCGTATGTATATGTACAATATCAAAGAGATTCGTCCTGTAGCACTGGAATTTGCCGAAGTGATTGTGAGTTGCTGTCAGGCGCTCAAGGTAGCGATCGCAGAATTTACCAATTCCACCGATTCCGACAATTTGCGGCAAGCGATTATCAACGTCAATACCATGGAAGAAAAGGGAGACGCTATTTATATCAGTGCTGTAAGAGATCTGTATGAAAAAGGCGGTTCACCGGTGGAAGTCTTTGCATGGAGCGAGTTGATTGATCGTTTCGAGGACTGCTGCGATGCTTGCGAGCATGTCGCAGGGGTGATGGAATTGATTGCGATGAAGAACTCGTAAAGGTCGAAATAAAGCTTGACACGTATGGTTGCATAGAATATAATAAATCGTCGTTTAACTGATCACAACACTACACCAAAGCCCCGGTGGAAGTGTTTCTGATATTAAGTAGAGATATCACTGGAATGAAAAGGTTGTTCCTAAAAGGTTTTGCACGCAGCCGGACATCTGCACGCATGAGTCTATATTTGGAACAATATCGTTTGCTTTAGAAGAGTGCGAACGAAGAAATCATTGTATGGAGGAAGCGGTATGAACACATTTATTGCAAGTCCGGCTACGATCGAACGGAAGTGGTATGTTGTCGATGCAGCCGAAATGACACTAGGTCGTCTGGCAGCACCGATCGCCTCAATTTTGCGTGGCAAGAATAAGCCTATTTTCACCCCGTTTTTAGACACAGGGGATCACGTCATTATCATCAATGCCGAAAAGATCAAAGTTACCGGCAAGAAATTAGATCAAAAAGTATATTACCATCACTCAGATTATGTGGGCGGTCTCAAAGCGACCACATTACGCGAGCAGCTGAACAAGAAACCCGAGAAGGTATTAGAACACGCAATTAAGGGTATGCTCCCAAAAGGACCTTTGGGTAGACAAATGTTTACGAAGCTTCATGTATACGCCGGACCGGTACATGAGCATGAAGCACAAAAACCGGAAACATTAAAAGTCTAAAGGACGAATAAAGGAGGAGAAGAAAAACATGGCGAAAACAGAAAGATTTTATGGAACCGGAAGAAGAAAGAAATCCATAGCCAGAGTATATTTGATGCCCGGAAAAGGTTCGGTCACCATCAATAAAAGAAACATGGATGAATATTTCGGGCTTGAAACACTAAAAGTAGTGGTACGTCAGCCTCTCAAAGCGACTGACACCGTGGATAAGTTTGATATCTTAGTCAATGTACACGGCGGTGGATTTACCGGACAAGCAGGAGCGATCCGTCACGGTATCGCACGTGCGCTGTTACAAGTAGATGGCGAGTACAGACCCGTATTAAAGAAAGCCGGTTACTTAACACGTGACCCCAGAATGAAGGAACGAAAGAAATACGGTCTCAAAGCCGCACGTCGTGCTCCGCAGTTTTCCAAGCGATAATACAAACAGAATATCGAAGCACACGCAAATCCCCGAAACGCCTATGTTCCGGGGATTTCTTAATCTCTCATTACATATCAAACACCACAAAAATGCGTGAAATTGAAGTGGTAACTAACAAATAACTAACAAGTAACTAACACAAAAATTGATGTCTTGTGCAATACATTTGAAATCTTGTGCAATACACAATTTCGAAATAAAAAAGGTGTATTCAGCCACCGTCTTTGCAGCAATATTCAATAATATACTGTCGGACATCCTTCTTTGTGCGGCAGTGGTGCGAGTGACCGTCCTTGAATATAATGTCGTATCCGTCATGCATATTCCCGGAAATACCAGAAAGCATTTCTCTATTCTTTTCTGCAATTTGCATTGTATCAAACAATCCGCACTGGTCTTTTCTGACCAAATCTTGAATGTACGAGTTTACAGACATATTATTGTCAGATGCAAGGTTTTTGATGATTTCTTTCATGCCTTTGGGTACGGCAAGATTGATTCGTTCATAATGGTCTTTATAAAAATTATTCTTGTATTCAGTCCTATTCATGAAACACCTCGCTATATACGGTTGATTGCTTCAATGAGTTCCTCAATTTCAAAATGAGTGTAGACGACTTCCGTGACACCGTTTCCTTTATGCCCCACAATCTTTTTGATGATTTTGTCGGATACTCCTGCAACGGTCAACATTGATACACAGGTGTGACGAGTATCATGTGGGCGATGTTTCATTCCGAGTATTTCAATCAGCGGCTTCCAGTAACTATCAGAATAATTTCTATACAAGAAATGCTCGCCTTCGGGAGTAGAGAGGAGATACTTGCAATCATTGAGATTGTACCAGTATTCAAAAAAAGGGTATACCTTTTCAGCGATTGGAGCGGTTCGAATTCCGGCAGCAGTTTTAGCCTCGACTATATTGAAATATCGCTCGGAAAGATTGACATCGCATTTCTTGAGGTCGAGTAGTTCACTGATTCTGCACCCGGAGTATATAAGCATAAGGATAACCGTATAATAAATATTTGCGTCCTTAACTTCCCACAAGCGCTTTATTTCCGCCTTGCTAAATGGCTCTCGATTGAGGGCATTCGGGTTTCCTGCGTTCTTGATGTTCAAATATTCGACCATGTTTCGCTCTTTTGGGATGATTTCATGAATCACAGCGTATTTATACATGAGACCGAGGAGGACTTTCAGTTTTCTAAGTGTCGGGTAGTTTTTGCCGGACTCGTTAACAATCATTTGCAGGTGGTCGAGTTTAACATCTACGAATTTCATTGACGATATTTTGTCACAAAGTATCCATGCAGCTTTATACCCTTGTACATTGGAATTGCTGACAGTTGGGAAGTGTTCGGAACTCCACCTGTCATATACATCGTAAAAGGTAATTTTTGCAGCGTTCACATCATAAGGGTTTGCATTAAACTCCGCGAGGGAAGTCAATGCCTCTTTGCGTGTCGGATAGTATCCGACGACATCATATAATTGTTTCGACTTGCCTGTGTCGGGGTCGATACTCCATCCTCTTGTCCTCTTCGCGACGTAAGGATTTCGACGATTCCCGGAAAGTTTATAGACAGTTCCAAACCCATTTGGTAGTTTCATAGTATCACCATCCTAAAAAGTGTATAAAAATAAACCAATGCAAAAAGCACGGTTTTATGATAGAATGGTCTTGCGAGAACTACTATCAATAGGCTTTTTGCAGAGCGTGAGATAATGGTTTCTAGAAGGTGACTCCCATTGCAGTGGAGGTCACCTTTTTATTTGTCAACATTGCTTGCAGATCGACCTTTTACAAACTTCCTATACTTGCGACCGATCAAGACGGCAGCGACACCACCAAAAACAGAAGCAACACCGCCAATCGGAGCGACAATCAGCAAAAGCAATCCTAGTAAAGCGAGAACAATACCTAAGCTTATGAGAAGAAATCCGCTAATTTTATATGTTCGGTCAGAATATTGTTTCTTTAATGGAGCAGCAGGAACTTGAGCCGATGCGGGAAAACTGTCATGCTTGGATAAGTTCCTCACTACATCAGATACACCGACAGTCGTCCGGCTATAAACAGCATTATAAGCGGCTTTTTTCGGGTCGTTGATGACACCCATTCCCTTTTTGCCATAAAGGGGATTGACAGCACTTTTCATCTGCCTTGTAATCTTTCCAGTAGTTCGTGCCTTTATACTTCTTTTAAAATTTGGTTTTCTAACACCGTATTTCATAAAATATTCTCCTATTCTACTTATTTCAACTCGAAATGATAGGGATTGCTCTGGGTATAAGAATCATAATTTTTTTAAATCAATTATTACCGATTTCGTTCATGTATCCGGCAGTAATAATTCCAGCAGGAAGGGCAACAATGGCGATGCCAAAAATCGACGATATCATTGTGATAACACGACCAAATGTTGTAACAGGATAAATATCACCATAACCCATAGTGGTTAGTGATACGGTCGCCCAATAAACAGCATCAAAAAAGGTATCAAATGAAGCAGGCTCAACATTAAAGATAAGAAGCGCACAAACAAGTATGTAAGTAATTGACAATGTACCAACAGCAATAAGTGAAAACTTCGATTTTTTAAACACAACAGAGATAATTAAAAAGCTTTTAGAATATCTCAATGCCTTAAAAATACGAAAAACACGGAAAGCTCGTATGAGTCTAAAAATCTTAAGTAATTTAAATCCATTGCTTAAAAAAGTAAGCGACGGAAGAATCGAAATCAAATCGATTAATGCCATAAACGAAAAAGGGTAGCGTAGAAATGAAGAAAAAGACGAACGATTATATTTAAAGTCGGCGGTTAATAAGCGAAATAAATAATCGATAATAAAAACAGCAACGGAAATCGTATCTATAATTACGAAAAAACGAGATGATTCTTTGAAAGCCAATGGAATCAAGCTAAAGACTATGACAACCATCATTAAGTAATCATAAATATTACTAATCGTGTTGGATTTATCTAAAGACACCTCAATTATTTCATATATATGTTTTCTCATTAGACACACTCCAAAATAAATTTATGTTTTTATGCTTCTCTTGCGATCCTGCCCAAAGTAGTACTCGTTATAATAAGCGACAAGTTTGAACCTAACTGCGAATAACTATATCATAAAACGTGTAAACTTCCTTAATGATAGGGAGGTGAGCATCGTGCGGGTTCTCTTGTGGGAAGTAAGAACCGAAAAATGTTTCACATTGATAGAGTTAGCGAAAAAAACCGGAATAGGAAAATCGACTCTCAATAACATAGAAAATGGTAAGGTGTCACCGACATTGTTTCAACTCGAACTGATAGCGATTGCATTAGGTGTAAGAATCACCGACCTGTTTGAGTCCAAATACTTATAATCATATCATAGAATGAATTACGCTTGGCAGCAGGAGTGACGATTTCCATAATTGTGGAAATGTATGTCGAAATACTTACAAAAATGTAATAAGATGATACAATTGTAATCATAAGGGGGTGCTGATACCATGAACTACAAAAAGGTTATCATTGAACTGGTCGGAAAGATACATAATGAGAAAATACTAAAAAGGATATACAAACTCATTTCGTATCTTTACACCCATGAGACTGACAGTTGAAAAGACTGTCAGTCTTTTTTATTCAAGCACCGTTATTCATCGACCTCACCTCTCGCAAACTTTAGAGTTCTATCAAGAATACGACTAAGCGCAGCAATATCCTCATCACTTGAATAAATTAAAGATTTGAATAGATTTTTCCGCGCGTCATCCTCACCCGCCATGATGCGGTCAATTCTCTCAAAGAAATCATTATCGCTGTCGATGAACATCTCACCTTCACCAGTGGTCAACCAAATGTAATCAACTCCATACTCTCGACAGATAGATTTTGTCATCTGTTCTGTTAAATTATTTTCTCCTTTTTCGATTTTGGAAACAGCAGTCTTACCAACACCGAGTTTTTTTCCAAATTGTTCAAGCGTGAGACCAAGTTTTTTTCGGACATCTTTGACACGTTCGCCTTGCGCCATACATTGTCACCTCCATTCTTTTGGATAGCATAACACGATAAAAAATAAAAATCAATAAAATGTTGCTAGAAGGCACAAAAAGTATTGACAAGGTAGTTTCAAGGGATTATTATGTTGCTAGAAGGCACGTAGAAACAAAACAGGAGATCAAGACAATGACGAAAGCAGAGCGCAGAGATGACATTGGCAACCGCCACAGCTTAGTAATGGCAGAACGGAACGCTTTCACTCAAAGAGGAAGTGATGACTACAAAAAACTCTCTGAATTATTGAAAGCTATTAGCAGCGAATACGAAAATGGAAACAAGGAGCGGCATATAATGCACTTTTTTGGAGGTAAGTACGGATATACAACAGAAGCTATCAGTTGATAAGTCAAAGTCAAAAAAACAGAGGAGGGCAAGCACAATGACGACCAAAGAGCAGGAGAGGCAAGAAATAGAAAAAATCAGAAAGATCGTTGAGGGAATGGGAGAGAACAGCTATCTTGCCACGGCGATGGAGGGAGTTCTTGAAGTAGCAGAGGAAAACATAGAAGCTGACGCAGCATTCAGCCTAAAAGGAAGAGCAGAGGTTGCAGAGAAAGAAGCAGCAGAACTCAAGGCAGAGAATGAGGAACTCCGGAAAACACTGAAAGACACACTAGATGAAGGACGTAAAACCAACGAGCGGGTCAAATGGCTGCAAACAAGTCTTGATGATGCTTATAAGAAACTAGAAAAATACACGATTCCGGTGTGGATACAGACAGAACTTAAAAAGATGGTAGAGACAGAACTTGCAGTATCAGAACTCAAAATCAGACAAGCAGCTGAAAAAATGGCACAAGCAATCGAAGAGGGCGAGGGGGCATCGGAACAAACAGCAGACGAGGTGAAACGGTACAGAGAAAAGAGAAAAGAAGAGGGAATATTGATCGGTATAAGAAATTTCCTCATGAGATTCAAACCAGAGGAGCAATAAAGCCGAAACGGTGCAGCAGTCGCACCGTCAGCGTCCGGATAGGCGACAGACGCTCTGACGACGGCAAGCAAAAAAACAAGGAGGACGGGAAATGAAAATCAGAGGGAAGAAAGTAGAACAGGGAATGAAGATAAAGACGAAAGGTTTGACGGCAGAAGAGAAAGAAATACTAATCAAGGCATTAAGGAGAATCGGATATAAAAGGAGGCGCGAAAACCGCTCACGCCTCAAATGGATTATTGATCTAAACTAGATTACTGCTCATGTGAGCAGAAAGGGCAATTTGTTTTGACAATTCAGATTCGTTTTCCGGAGCATAGATAGTTTTGAAATCTATACACATTTCAGAATCATCGGGGTCGAAAGCGGATAGAGACAGCTCTGCCGGAACTGAATCGCCTCCATCCTCATCATCCAAAGGATCAAGGATGGAAAGTCTGACAAATGGTTTTCCGGAACGACGGACATCTTGAACGAGTGAACGAAGTTCGGAAACGCTGACAATGATTGAATCTCTCATAAAACGCACCTCCTCTTTTTGGTGCATACAT
>JAISHZ010000351.1 GCA_031262285.1 Lachnospiraceae bacterium
CATGAAGCAGTTCTTTGATGAAACCGGTTTTATCAACGTAATAAAATCCATATGTTCGTATCTCTTCAAAGTTTTCTATTCCAATGGGAAGTTTTATGTTCATCATCACAATCTATTCACTCCTTTTTGTCTGGGAATACGCTACGGATACGCACTTCTTTATACCATGATTTTCGCTCGCTTTAGCGAGCATCTAATCAAGAGTGAAAGCGGTCTTTGCTTTCACATTATACCGTGATTTTCGCTCGCTTTAGCGAGCATCTAATCAAGAGTGAAAGCGGTCTTTGCTTTCACAGTATACCGTGATTTTCGACCGCTTTAGCGGACATTTCATCAGTAGTTTGAAAGCGATATTTGCTTTCAAACAGTATGCCGTGATTTTCGACCGCTTTAGCGGACATCTCATCAGTAGTATGAAAGCGATCTTTGCTTTCATACAGTATGCCCTAAGATTAGCATATGAGCTTGGGAAAGACAAGTGATACAGACAAGGTCATGTTTTTGTCTGCAAGCAGCCAAAACATGACCTTTCGACACTGGTATCATCAAATATTGATAGCGAAAGATAGCAAAGAGGTCAGCGATCGCTGACCTCTTTTGCCATGAAAACTCTACAGCGTTTCTTATAGCAGGCAATGCCATACTTGAGAATGGTCTGTATGCCGTTATCATAAAAACGCTCTTGATAGCTGTTTTTTTCAATCTGTGCCAGCGCTGCCTTAGCGTCTGCTTCCAAATTGTCATTCTGAGAGTATTTCACTTTAATTACGATGCCGATGTCGTCATCCTCGATTTCTATCAAAATGTCACTGTAACCCTCGCCTGCTTCATGATTGGATGAGATGATCCATGTCTCTGCAAAACTTAGCAATCCCAACAAAATGCCATGGTAGAAGTTTTCTTTTTTCTCTTTTTGTACAAAGGTATCCCGGATTGCGATCGTTTTCTTCAAATAAGCTTGGAATAGTCTCTCTATCGCATCCACATCCCCCGTTTGAAAGGCTTCGCAAAATGCATGAAGCGTCGCTCCATCCTGTCTGGCGGTACGCTTAAACCACTCGGTGATCTGACTCACGAATATGCTCTTGATCTCCTTGTTCGGAATGACTAAATTCATCTTCTTGCCATCCGGCTTGCCTCTCATCGTCAGATATCCTGTAGTGAACAACACACTCCATATGTTATCAACAGAAGCGTACAAATCCCGGTAGGTCAGTTCTTGTCTTACTTCCTTGGTGACGGGATTGCCCTCGATCAGGGATTCAATCTCACCCTTGGTGTTGCCGCGCGACATTTCAATGAAATGCCGTACGACATCATTACCGCTTGTATTAATCCAGTACTCTTCAGGCTGTGCTTGCCGATTCGAGAGAAGTTTGTCGCAATAGCAGATCACATCCCAAGGACAGTATACATCCATGTCACCAAACCGATAGCCGTCATACCACTCTTTTATGGTGGGGTAAAATTCCAAGAGATCGTAATATTCCAGAAGTTCTTTTACTTCCCGGTCGGTAAATCCGAAATACTCATCGAATTTTACATCCGAAATGGTTAAAACATGTAGGTTGTTCAGACCGGTGAAAATACTCTCTTTTGAGATTCGCAAACACCCGGTCAGCACAGAAAAGAACGTACTACTGTTCGTTTTTAATGCCTCTCCAAACATATTGCGAATTAGGGAAACCATTTCATCATAGTAACCCTTGTCAAATGCCTTTGCTAACGGCACATCATATTCATCTATCAGGAGGATTACCTTTTGATCGTAATGTTTATGGAGTAGTTCGGAAAGAACTCGCAATGAAGACATAAGAACAGCGTTTGGCATAAAGAAGCACCCTTGGTCGCCTTTGCCAATTGTGATCAACTGAGTATATCTTTCTTTTTCCACATCCGTTAACTTGTTACTGTCTTGAAGGAACTGAAAGCGCATAGCCTCGCTTCCGATTATGGTACACATCATGTCGCGGGCTGTTTCAAAATCATTCCCATTCGCACCCTTTAAGCTAACAGAAATGACCGGAAACTTCCCCATATACGCTTGACACAAATCGGTTTCCTTTGCGATCTCTAATCCGGCAAACAGTTCGGGATTGCAACCGATTTCAAAAAAGCTTTTCAGCATATCTATGTTCAGGGATTTGCCAAACCTTCTGGGGCGGGTAAACAGATTCACTTCACCCCAACCATGAAGCAGTTCTTTGATGAAACTGGTTTTATCAATGTAATAAAAACCACATGTTCGCATCTTTTCAAAGTTTTCAATTCCAATGGGAAGTTTTATGTTCATCATCACTGATTCATTCACTCCTTTTTGTCTGGCAACACGCTACGGATACGCACTTCTTTATGCTGTGATTTTCGTCCGCTTTAGCGGACATCTCATCAGTATAGTTTGAAAGCGATTTTTGCTTTCAAACAGTATGCCCTAAGATTAGCATATGAGCTTGGGAAAGACAAGTGATACAGACATCATGTGTGTCTAACTGTGGATTAGCACTCAAGAAAATCCTTCCGATACTTCACACCAAAGTATTCCGCTAGTTCACGGAGTTGATCATCGTGTATGGTGTTAACGCGGGGTAGGTGAGCGGTGAGCATATAAATCTGGGCGGCTTTCTCCACTGTTTCAATGAGACCGAAAGTCTCGTCCATCGTTTTTCCTGCGCCATATATTCCGTGCATACCCCATATCACCAATCGAAATTCCTGCATTTTCTTGGCAGTCGCCTCACCGATGGAAGCTGTACCGCAGAGCATCCAAGGTAGTACACCTACACCATCCGGAAAAACGACGATACATTCCGTACACATTTCCCACAATGAATGGGTGAATTTCTTGTCGTCTAATTCGTGAATATAGTTCATGGCCAGCGTGTGGGTCGGATGACAATGCATCACCACCCGGTTGTCGGGATCCACTGAAAGTCTTGCCATATGGCTCATGAGGTGGGCGGGTAGTTCAGAGGTAAAGGTTCCGCCATCGATAAAACCCCATAATAATTCTACGGTTTTTCCATCCGGCGCTACGCGTAGGATGCCGAGAGAGGTTTCGGGATCAGATAATACATTTTTAAAGTATTTACCGGTGCCGGTAACGAGGAATATTTTTCCGACAAGAGGCGCGGCATCAAAACCAAGTTCCATGGTACGAAGTATATAGTGTAAGTCTAGGTATTCTGCGACTTCTTTGGTGTCCAGGAGATAGCTGATGTTGCCACCGTTACGCTCATTCCAACCTAAGCGATACATATTGGAGGCGGTTTTCATCATTTCCAGTAAAAAAGAAGCTGTTAAAATATTTTTCATACTTATTCCCGTCTGCGTGCCAACGGCACGCGTATCAATCAAAGCGTTTGAAAGTTCCTTTACTTTCAAACTTATTCCCGTCTGCGTGCCAACGGCACGCGTATCAATCAAAGCGTTTGAAAGTTCCCTTACTTTCAAACTTATTCCCGTCTGCGTGCCTTTAGCGTATGTCTAATCGAGGTGTTTCGTAGTAATCCATATTTACCGGTCTCAAAGGCACTCACGAAAAATACTTACGTCAATATTGGATGTGATGTTATCGTGTTACTTTCTCAATATTAGAATTCCGCTGTCATATTGTTCTACTTCGCGAAACCATTCGCCGTCCGCAGGAACGCCACAATCTTGGCAATACTGCGTCCAAATCTCCCCGAAAGGCATGGTTTTGAGATCCTCTTGCGCCGCCATGAGCTTCGTCCAGCTGCCGCTATTTTGCAGCGCGGTAAAATCCGGTGTACACAGCGCAAGTAGAAGAGCCTTTTGCACATTGCGATAACCTATGACCCAGGCGGCAATGCGATTGATAGAGGCATCGAAATAGTCGGTCGCGATGTGGACGCGTCCTTCCAGTCCGCCGCATCGAACGATTTCTTTGGCGATTTCTATCAGCTCATCGTCCAACAGTACCACATGGTCGCTGTCCCAACGCATGGGTCTGGTGATGTGGAGAGCAATCTCCCGGAAAAAAGTGAGAAGCGCCGAAATCTTGTCGCTGACAACCTCGGTGGGATGGTAATGACCATTATCCATCAAAGGGATGCACTGATCTTGATGCATAGCGGCATAATTCAAGGTGAATTCGGCGGAACCCACGGTATAAGCCTCTACACCGATGCCGAACACTTTGCTTTCCACACAGGGTTTCACATTTGCAAAATCGTAAGGCTCTGAAAGGATTTCGTCTAAGCTTTCTTTGTAGCGAAGTCTCGGACCGAACCTGTCGGCGGGGATGTTTTTCGCTCCGTCTCCTGTCCAAATATTCATGATACAAGGTTGCTCTAACTCTTTTGCAAAGTAATTGGCGATGCGAATGCAGGCTTTGCCATGGTGAATCCAAAAGCGGCGGATGGTTTCGTCGGGAGAGGATAGTGTCATAGCTTCTGCTTTTGGATGCGAAAAGAAGGTGGGATTAAAATCACAACCCAGTCCTCGCTTCTTGCAAAAATCCACCCATTTTTGAAAATGTGCAGAAGTTAATTGATCTCGATCTGCCCATTCACCCGGCTCAAATATGGCATAGCTAGCATGAAGATTCAGTTTTTTCTTGCCGGGGCAGAGGGAGAGTGCCTTATCCAGATCTGTCATCAGTTCCGCTGGATTCCCGGCTCGTCCCGGATAGTTACCGGTAGTTTGGATGCCGCCGGTCAACGGTTTCGTTGGGTCGGTGTCAAACCCTCGCACATCGTCGCCTTGCCAACAGTGTATGGAGATCGGGACGGTTTTTAGCTTCGCCATAGCGGCATCGGTGTCTATGCCGATACTTTCATAGTTCTGTTTTGCTTCTGTATAACTCATATATTTGTTCCCGTCTGCGCGCAACGGCGCGCGTACCAATCAAGGTGTTTAAAAGTTCACTTACTTTCAAACTTCCTCCCTCGGCGCTTCATAGCAGCTTCTCATCCAAAATTTGAATGCGTTCTGTGCTTTTAAACATATACTTCCTTCATCGCCACTTCTCATCAAAAGTTTGAAAGTGTTCTGTGCTTTCAAACTTTGCA
>JAISHZ010000361.1 GCA_031262285.1 Lachnospiraceae bacterium
CGCTTGCTTGTGCGCTCATTTTTGCTACCCGGGCTCATCGGAACGCCCAGAGAGTCTAACACCCAAAACTGTCCCCCTACTCTGTTCGGTTCGTCCGGTATACATTGCCTTTGAATGTAGATCGGCGAACGCGTAAATAGTAACAAAAGATTTCGTTGAAATGCAATTTCATGTTCAGGTGCTTGACAAAGCTTCTTTTTGGTAGTATCTTTTAATTGTAACTAAAACAGTTTAGCTTTCAGTCAAAGGATGGCGTATGAAAAAAGGGATAATGGTGATGGCAGCGATGATCAGTATCGGGCTTGCGGCATGCGGGCAAGCGGAAAATGAAGAAATTCAAGTGATTGAACCAAACTACGAGGGAATCGCAACGATGTCGAATGGCGGAAGAGTCAGCGTTCATGATCCTTCTATCGAGAAATTTGATGGGAAGTATTACATTTTTGGTTCTCATATGACTGGGGCTGTTTCGGAGGATATGAGAAGTTGGACGATGATCGGAGACGGTTATCGGTCGAGCAATCCGATTTTTGCGGATTGGTTTGCCGAGGACGCTCATGTCTTTGATTATGCCGGGGATTATGGCAATGGTTCTTATGCTGTTTGGGCGGAAGATATTATTTATATCAAGGAAATGCAGAAATATGTGATGTATACTTGTACTTCCTCCACCTACATCAAGTCCAATCTGTGTTACGCCACTTCGGATTCGCCCGAAGGTCCTTATGTATGGCAGGGTCCGTTGCTTTATTCCGGTTTTACTTCGGATGATATCGACCAGACGGATGTTCTGCAATATGTGACGGAGGAATATGCGTTGGATACGTATTTGAAACCGGGCGGCGCTTACGAGAACAATCTATGGCCTAACTGTATCGATCCGGCTCCGTTTTATGACGAAGATGGTAGACTTTGGATGACTTATGGCTCTTGGTCCGGTGGTATCTTTTTGATTGAATTGGATCCTACGACTGGAACTGTCATTCATCCGGAGGCAGATCCGGACAATGAAGTGGATCCGTACTTTGGGAAACGTTTGATGGGTGGGAAGCATCGTTCGATCGAAGGTCCTTATATCGAATATGACAAAGAAGCGGGGTATTATTATCTGTATGTATCTTACGGTGGTCTGGCGCAGAAGGAAGGCTACCAAATCAGAGTCTTCCGCTCAGAAACTGTGGATGGTCCTTATGTGGATATGAACGGGGAATACCCGAACGGCAGAGAAGCTCATTTTGCTTATGGGCTCAAACTCTCCGGTAATTATTATCTGCCCAGTTTAGCGATGGGGTATATGGCGACGGGTGGGCAGTCTACTTTAATCGACGATGATGGGAAGCGTTATATTTGCTACCACACTCGATTTGAAAAACGCGGTGAGATGCACGAACCAGCTGTGAAGCAGATCTTGATCAACAAGGAAGGTTGGCCGGTATTGCTCCCCTACAACACCAAGGGAGAGACGGTTTCCGAGACGGGATATGACAAGGATGAAGTGGTCGGTGATTATTTCTTCATCAATCAAGGGTTGATGATTAATGACGAAATCGCACAACCGGTGATGATTACCTTGAAAAGTAACGGGAAAGTCACAGGTTCCATTCGAGGCACATGGACAATGGAAAAAGGCACGTATTATATGACATTGGAATACAATGACAAAACGTACAGCGGGGTATTCTGCAAAATGCAAGATCAAGCCGGTGTAGAGATCATGACGTTTTCAGCCGTTGGAAGCAATGAAAGCATTTGGGGTGTGAAGTATTAGTGCATTTGTGTGACACGATCCCCTGTATCGATGAAGCAAAGCAACACGCCATTGCCGGTCAAGTTAAGCGGCTGCCTTTGGATCTGTATGATCCCACAGGCAGCCAGACTGCTGGCATCAAAATCCTCTCTTGGCGCCGTAATACCGGAGGGGGTCGTCTCTATTAACCCGTATACCTTGGGCATATGACCGTATTCGTACAGATTATCCGGGAGAGGGAGGATATTGAGCCTGTTCACATAAGCCACATTAAATTCTTCATTAATGCTTGCGTAGCACAAGTCCACATCCTCCGCTCCCAAACGTATCGGAAATTCTGTAATCAAATCAATATAATTTTCTGATAAAATTCGTTCTTTACAATCCATCAGCGCATCTCTATATAAGGATACTTACTATCATTTTATGCAGCTTTCACCGGATGTGTCCGCAGACAACGCAGAGCATTTATGACTGCCAAAACCATCACTCCAACGTCTGCAAAGATTGCTACCCACATATTTGCGATTCCCATTGTTCCCAAGACAAGGCAAATCGCTTTGATTCCCAATGCGAATACGATATTTTGTGTTACGATACGCAAACATTTTTGAGAAATCCGCATTGCTGTGGGTAGTTTGTGCAAATTGTCGTCCATTAATACGACGTCTGCTGCTTCAATGGCAGCATCGGAACCCAATGCTCCCATGGCGATTCCCACATCGGATCGCATCAAGACCGGTGCGTCGTTGATTCCATCTCCCACAAAAACCAACACATCACGAGTGCTTTGCTTTTGCGCCAAAAGTTGCTCGACTTCCATCACTTTATCGGCGGGCAGCAACTCGCTTTTGACTTCCTCTAAGGAAAGCTGCGCTGCGATCTTGGTCGCCGCTGCTTTGGAGTCTCCTGTCAACATCACAGTCCTTTGTACGCCGACGGCTTTTAACGCGCGTATGGCCATCGGTGCATTGACTTTGATGACATCTGCAAGTGCGATCGCGCCTGCGTATTGTCCGTCAATGGCAACATATACTTGACTTCCCGCCTCTGTATGGGGATGTGTTGATTCATCAGAGACTAAGATTTGTTGGTCATGCATCAGTCGCAGATTCCCAACGATGACGCGATGCCCATTGACGGTCGCGCTCACTCCATGCGCACTCATCTCCGTAACGTCTTCCACACGCATTTCTACGTTCGTTTCGTTACAGGCATGGGCAATGCTTTTAGCGATCGGATGTGTCGAATAGCGTTCCGCTGCATTCGCGAAAGCTAATAGTGTATGCCCCGGATCTTGTTCTCCCTCTGATAAGATTCCAAGCGACGACGGGTAGATACCAACCACCTCGAAGACCCCTTTGGTCAATGTTCCTGTTTTGTCAAAAACGACTGTTTTGGCGCGTGCCAATGCTTCTAAGTAATTGGATCCTTTGACTAAGATCCCCTTCTTGGCTGCCGCTCCTATTCCTGCAAAAAAGCTAAGCGGAATAGACATCACAAGTGCGCAAGGACAACTGATTACTAAGAAAGTCAAGGCGCGTTGCACCCAAACAGACCATTGCATCTCTTGCCCCATTAGGAGCAAAAAGACTGGTGGTAAAATCGCCAAGAGTACTGCACCTACGCACACAATGGGCGTATAGATACGTGCAAATTGGGTAATAAAGTTCTCTGATTTTGACTTTTTGGCTTCGGAATGTTCTACCAGTTCCAATATTTTGGCAACCGTAGATTCACTATATTCTTTGGTCGTCTTGATCTTGAGCAGACCGTCCATATTGACCGCTCCGTTCATTACTAGGGTGCCTATCTCGACTTCTTTGAGGGTACTTTCCCCTGTCAGAGCGCCCATATGAAGCGAAGAACTGCCGGCTGTTACCACACCGTCTAAAGGTATCTTCTCTCCCGGTTTCACCAAGATCTCGGTGCCGACAGGCACATTTTCCGGTGCGACCTTCTCTGTTTGCCCATCCGGTCTTTGGATCATCGCATAATCCGGGCGAATATCCATTAAATCCAGAATACTCTGTCGGCTTTTCCCGACTGCCACGTCTTGGAAGAGTTCGCCGATTTGATAAAACAACATTACCGCTACTGCTTCCGCCGATTCTCCGAGCGCAAATGCTCCTACTGTCGCTACTGCCATCAAGAAATTCTCATCAAACAACTCTCTGTGAAAAATACTTTCCACTGCTTCCCATAGGATATCATATCCTATCACGAGGTAAGGAATCAAAAAGAGAATCCGTGCGACTCCTTCCGGCATCGGTATCACAAAGAGTGCCACCAGCATCCCCATTGCAGTGATGATTCTGGCTAGTGTCCATTTTTGTTCATTCGTCATACTTTCTCCTATCTTCGCGAAGGTGCGTCATTTTGTGTATTTGTTGCGATCGATTACTCATACATCATATGCGCATCAGTTCATATGATTGTTTGTTCATATTTTAGCAGAAAATTTTTTCTTGTCAATTCAAATATTTTGGTTTTCAATGCCAAACGGGAAATGATCAAAACTGTTCACGCTTTCGCGCTGTACGTTAAGGGCGTTGTATCCCGGACGAACAGCACAGCGTAGGGGACAGTTTGGGGTGTTAGACTCTCTGGGCGTTCCGATGAGCCCGGGCAGCAAAAATGAGCGCACAAGCAGGCGCTCATTTTTGCTTGGTCTCATCTCCACAGAACGTATAACACCCCAAACTGTCCCCTACGCTGTGCTGTTCTGTGCATTGATAGGCTATTTACTCAGATCTGCTAATGTGTGAATAACAACCGCTCATCTGCGTTTGCAGTCGCTTAGTACAGAGATTTGCAATGATCTGGACTTCATACCAAAACAAAGATATCTGAAGAAGACTGTATATTCATTTGCGTTGTAGCTCCATCATATGATTCAATACTAGTCTAGCTAATTCAAAGACGTTATACTAGTATAAACATTTTCAATTACCTTTATGTTTCCACTCGAAACGCTTGAGAGCATTACTGTGATCCGGTCAATTCATACCATGAAGTTAATTAAATCCCTTTATACTATGAGTGTTTTTCCGGTAGCAAATTGCCTCGGATCTGGATAAGCGGTCCTCCGCTTCCCTCGATGTATTCTTTGGTGATCGTGACTCGTCCGATGTTATCATCCTTGGGGATTTCATACATGATATCGAGCATGAATTCTTCGATAATCGACCGCAAAGCACGCGCGCCGGTATCTCGCTTTAAAGCTTTTTGTGCGATTGCTTCAAGTGCGTCATGTGTAAATTCCAGTTTGACTTCATCCAATTCCAATAATTTTTCGTACTGTTTCAAAATCGCGTTTTTGGGTTCTTTTAAGATTGTAACCATCATCTCTTCGGTCAATCCGTGCAATGTGAAAATAATCGGTAGTCGCCCGATAAATTCCGGTATCATCCCAAATTTGCGGATATCTTCTACTTGAACTTTTTCGAGGATATTTTTATCTTTGTCGTATTTATCTTTTAATTCGGAATTGAATCCCATGGATGATGTCTTGGATAGGCGTTCTTTGATGATGACTTCCAAATCAGGAAAGGCGCCTCCACATATAAAGAGAATATTGCGTGTGTTCACAGTCGCGAGAGGAACCATCGCATTTTTGCTATTGGCTCCTACGGGTACTTCTACTTCCGCACCTTCCAAGATTCGTAACAGTCCTTGTTGAACGCTTTCTCCGCTCACGTCGCGAGAAGTCGTATTTTTCTTTTTGGCGATTTTGTCTATCTCGTCTATAAAGACGATTCCTTGTTCCGCTTTCTCTACATCATTTTCGGCAGCCACAAGCAGCTTGGATACCACGCTTTCGATGTCATCGCCAATATAACCGGCTTCCGTGAGGGAAGTCGCATCGGCGATCGCCAAAGGTACATCCAGAAGCCGCGCCAGCGTTTTCACCAAGTAGGTCTTGCCGCTTCCGGTCGGTCCGATCATCAGCATATTGGATTTTTCGATTTCGATCTCGTCCATAGTCTTGGATGCCACGCGTTTGTAGTGATTGTATACCGCGACGCTCATCACCTTCTTGGCGTGTTCCTGTCCTACCACATATTCATCCAGACTCCTCTTGATTCGATGCGGTGGTGGAATATTTTTGATATCAAATACGGGAGCTTGTTGATTTTGCGGTTTCTTCTTTTTGATTTTCTGTTTGTTCGGAATCCCGCCGTCTCCTTGTAAATCTGCGAGATTCACAAAACTGATATTCGGAAAAGGAGGTTTTTTGAGTTTGTCCGTAGAAGCATCCGGTGGGGTCATGTGTTGCAGCATTCCTTGATAATCAAATTGGCTGACGGTATCCATCGTTTTGCGCATACAATCTTCGCATACGCAAATCTGATTGGGAAGCTTGAACATCTTACCCGCTTTGCTCTCGGGTCTACGGCAAACAAAGCAAACATCCTCATATTCTTTTTTTTCTTTTTTCTCTTGATCCGATGGTGTCGATTGCTTCACCGTATCCTTTTCCTGTTCTTTCTCATTTTTTTCGTCTATATCACTGGGCATATTTTCTCTCTTTTCTATGTCTCGCTTTTGTGATTCAATATTTTAGATGGAACTCTACTTCGTTCCTACAGTTACTATTCCCGGATTCGCCAATGAACTTTTAAAGGTAGTGTATCTCGGCTCTGTGCTGTTTTTTGTGTATCAATAATCTTTTGAAATGTAGATTGCGAACGCGTGTATGGTACCCTCTTGCATAAGATATCTTTTCCTGCTTCATGAAACGAATTTACACGATACGTCGCACTGATAAAATAGGTCTGTATGGCGCATTGCTCACTTTGATTCCTGTTTTGGCGCTGCTGGCGTGCACGATCTTGCCGCCGCCGATGTAGATGCCTACATGACCATCATAGCAAATGATATCGCCCGGCTGTGCTTGATCGTAAGAAACCCCTGTCCCCACGCTGCGTTGCTCATAAGATGTTCTGGTCAGTTGATAGCCAAAATCCATGTATACGCGATAGATAAATCCGGAGCAATCCGCGCCGTTGGTCAAGCTCGTGCCACCCATTACATAGGGATTGCCGATATACTGGCAAGCGTATTTTGCGATCTTCTTGCCCAAATCACTCCCGTTTGCGTTTTCTATGATAGTCGTATAATTCGTCGTTTGATATGTTTGGTTCGCAGCATTTTCTCTACGCTTCTGTTCTTCCAATAATTTCTTGTATTGTGCTTCTTCCTGTTGCAGTTTTTTCTTGGCAGCATTTGCTTCTCTTTGTGCCTGCGCGATCTCCGCCGCGTAATTCTCGGAGTCTCTCTTTTTCTGCTCCAGAAGCTTGTCCAATTCTTTCTTTTGATTCAACAAGGCTTCCTTATCTTGTTCCAAAGAAACCTTTTCTTGTTCCAAAGCAGTCTTCTGTAGTACCAGATTGTCCCACATTGCCTGCACATCCTGCTTTGTTTGTTCATATTGCTCCAACAACTGTTGATCATGCTCATTGATTTCATTCATATAATCAATCCGGTTGAGCATATCTCCCAGACTGTGGCTGTTCATAAAAATATCCCAAATCGAAGTGTTTTCATTTTCATAACTGTATTTCACGCGCAACTTCATCGCTTGGTACTGTTCTTCTTCTTTTCGTTTCGCAGCTTCATAGTCTTCTTGCGCTTGTAAGATCTGAAGTTCTTTACGAACTATCTCTTCTTCCTTCAAAGTGATTTCATCTTCTTTCATGCTGATGCTCGTCATCGTATTGACGATTTCCGCATTCAAATCTGCGATCAACTCATCCAGTAGATCTTGTTTATCTTGAAGTTCCATAATCTGATCATTGATTTCTTCGATTTCCTGTTTATGCTCTTCAATCTGCTGTCCGATCTGCGAAAGAGAAGATGCTGACACCATAACGAACGGCATGGAAACAAAGCCACAAAGAACAACCGCCAAAACTATGCATAAAGGTCTTTTCTTCATCATACGTTTCACTTTGCCCCCCTCCGCGCGCTGTAGGCGCGCATTCGCACCTTCGGTACGTAGCCGCACTTTCGGTACGCAGCCGCACCTTCGGTACGTAGCCGCACCTTCGGTACGTAGCCGCACCTTCGGTACGCAACCTCACCTTCGGTACGTAGCCGCACCTTCGGTACGCAACCTCACCTTCGGTACGTACCCGCACCTTCGGTACGCACCCGCACCTTCGGTACGCAACCTCACCTTCGGTACGTAGCCGCACCTTCGATAAGCAACTGCACCGAAGGTGCGGGTTAAGATTGTACGACTGCGAGGTCGACTAAATATTGAATCACTTTTTTAATCAGTAAATA
>JAISHZ010000371.1 GCA_031262285.1 Lachnospiraceae bacterium
AAAGCAGTCCACAGGTATTAGAAATTAAGAATATTACCAAAAGTTTTAGTGGCAAAGCAGTATTGCACGGAGTGAGTTTTGAGGTTCGGAAAGGTAGCGCATTGGGATTGCTCGGACGAAACGGGGCCGGTAAGACGACATCTATGCGAATCATTATGGATGTGTTTCGTGCCAATCAAGGGGAGATTTTGATTGATGGGAAGCCATTTGAGCCGAAGAAGTTTCAAATCGGCTATCTACCGGAAGAACGCGGGTTGTATCCCAAACGTCTCGTCAGTGAGCAGATGATCTATTTGGCCAAATTACGCGGACTTAGCACAGCGCAAGCCAAAATACAGACCAAGAAATGGCTGAAGCGACTGGAGTTAGAAGAATACGAAAACAAAAAATTAGAGACGCTATCCAAAGGAAATCAACAAAAGGTGCAGTTAGCGTCCACTTTAGTTTGTGATCCCGATATTATTATATTAGATGAACCGTTTAGTGGACTGGATCCGGTCAATTCACAGATGTTAAAAGATGTTGTTTCAGAGATGATCGAACAGGACAAATTGGTCATCTTCTCAAGTCACCAGATGAGTTATGTGGAAGAATTTTGCGATCAAATTGCGATCATTGACGCAGGAAAAGTCATCTTGTCAGGTAGACTTCGCGACATCAAGAAAGAATACGGCAAGAATCGCCTTTTACTGGCAGCTGAGAATGACTCATTAGATCAAGTGCAAGCGGTGATCGAAAAACAACTGCGAGAGCTGGTGGCGGTAGATGGACGCACAAAAGAAGCGTTGATTCTCAGTCCCAAAGAAGGTACAGATCGTAAGAGGATTTTAAATGCATTGGCAAATACCGATATTGTAATAGAGTATTTTGGGATGTACGCGCCATCCTTAAATGACATATTTGTAGAAGCAACAACATCAGCAAATAACATATAAAATGCGCACTAAGGCGCGCAAGATAGGAGCAAAATTGAAAGCAAGAGCAGCTTTCAAGTATGATTAGATGCGTGCTAAAGCACGCAGAATAGGAGATAAATTGAAAAAATTTTTGGTTGTTTTACAGTATGAGATGCATGGATTGTTTACAAATAAAGGCTTTTTGATTACCACGATTCTTTTTCCGATTATAGGAGCATTGTTATTATCTTTGCCGAGCATCATCAATATTCCCGGTCTTTCCGCGCAGAAAGAAGGACAGGCGGAGACGCAAAATGTCACAGTAACGGATGAAGAGAGGTCGACGAGGATATTCTATGATGCAACAGGGAAATTGGATATTGCGTTAGCGCAAGAATTTATGCCATATGCCGATTGGATTGTGGCGACCAATGAAGCAGAAGTCGAAAAAGCGGTGGAGAATCAATCTGCCGAAATGGGATTTGTGGTTTCTTCCACCACACAATATCAAACATATTTATACGACAAAGGAATGTTTGACTCTGTGGATTCGACATTTGAATACTTAATGATCGAATTCTATCGGCAGCAATATTGCATTGATCATGGTATCGCTTATGAGACTGTCGCACCGCTTTTGAATGTGCAGATCACTTCCCAAGAAACGATTCTCCATAGCAATGCTGAAGAGAGTTACTGGTATTCCTATTTACTGACTATCATAGTATTCATGATCATCATTCTATACGGTCAGATGATTGCGACTGCAGTAGCAAGTGAAAAAAGCAACAGAGCGATGGAAGTCTTGGTTACTTCCACGACACCGAATACACTCTTGTTTGGAAAAGTGATCGCCAATGCTTTGGCAGGGTTGATTCAAGTGGGCTTGGCGATGGGAGCGATTTTAATTTCATATCGTCTCAACAGAGTCAACTGGGCGAACGGAGCACTGGATTCGTTTCTGAGTGTTCCGACCGATGTCTTGATCGTATTCGCCGTATTCGGAGTATCGGGATACTTGTTCTACGCGTTCTTGTTTGGAGCACTTGGTGCGTTGGTGAGCAAGACAGAAGATGTGTCCAAAGCGATGAGCGGTCCGATGATGATTATCATGATTGTATATTTTTTCAGTCTGGTACAGTTAACAAGTGTTTCCGGCATTATTATGAAAGTCCTCTCCTTCTTACCCATCAGTTCCTATGGAACGATGTTTATCAGAGTCGGCATGCATACAGCGGACACTTGGGAAGTAATCGTATCGCTTTTGATCACGATCCTTTCTACGGTGGGAGTGGGGATTCTGGCAGCGAGAATTTACCGCTTAGGAACATTGCGTTATGGCAATCCGATCAAATTAAGCACAGCACTCAAAGGAATCCGCAAAGGAGATTCATAATAAACAAGTTAAAAATCGCGTCGATGCGCGGGTAGGAGCAAAATGAAATATGACTTTTTGATCGTAGGAACCGGTTTGTTTGGTTCAGTATTTGCATATGAAATGAAAAAAGCCGGTAAACGTGTTTTTATGATAGACAAACGCGATCATATCGGAGGCAATATTTATACGAAGGAAGTCAATGGAATATGTGTGCACCAATACGGTGCGCACATTTTCCATACCTCAAAGGAAAACATCTGGAAGTATGTAAATCAATTTGCCGCATTCAATCACTATATCAATTCTCCGGTAGCAATCTATCAAGATGAATTATACAACCTGCCATTTAATATGAATACATTCAGCAAGATGTGGGGAATCAAAACACCTGCGCAGGCCAAGGAAAAGATACAAAAACAGCAGGAAGATGATCATATCACACAACCAAAGAATCTCGAAGAACAAGCGTTATCGCTTGTCGGACGTGACGTATATGAGAAACTCATCAAAGGTTATACCGAAAAGCAATGGGGACAGGATTGCCGTGATCTGCCTGCGTTTATCATCAAGCGGTTGCCGCTGCGTTTCACGTATGATAACAATTATTTCAACGATCCCTATCAAGGGATTCCCACACAAGGGTATACCGCTATCATTGAAAAGATGATCGAGGGGATCCCGGTACGATTGAACACTTCCTATCGGGCATTTTTACAGACCAATGCTTCGCGAGGGGACCAACAAGATACGTTTGAGCAAACACTTTATACCGGTATGGTTGATGAGTATTTTGAGTATTGTTTGGGAGAACTTCCCTATCGTTCCCTACGCTTTGAGCACGAAGTATTGATCGGAGAAGAGAATTACCAAGGAAACGCGATCGTCAACTATACGCAACGAGAGATACCCTATACCAGAATCATCGAACACAAACACTTTGTATTCGGGAAACAACCGGACACCGTCATCACCAGAGAATACCCGGCAGCATGGGCAAAAGGAGAAGAACCATTTTATCCGATCAATGACGACAAAGGAAACGCGCTGTTTGAACAATACCAAGCATTGGCAAGCAAAGAACCTAACGTCTTGTTTGGTGGTCGCTTGGGACAGTATCGCTACTATGATATGGACAAAGTCGTGGAAGCTGCATTAGAAATGGTAAAAACCGTTCTGGAATAAAAGATATC
>JAISHZ010000081.1 GCA_031262285.1 Lachnospiraceae bacterium
AAAACTGTCCCCTACTCTGTTCGGTTCTGTGCATTGATATGCGATAAACGTAGATCGGCAAACCCGTGAATTGTAACTGTAGGTAGGTAACAGTTCTTATTAATAGTACGATCCCCCCCGCAGTATTGGCAGGAAATAAACGATACCGCTGATGAGGTGCAATACATACACAACCCACTCGATTACTAATTTCACCCTCATTTTATGAAAGGAGGTTATCGTTTGGCGTATCAGAAGGATTAAGGATCCTGTGAATAAGAAAAACAGTCCATGCATATATCCCCATGAAAAATTGGCATCCGCCTTGCGAAATCCTTTTTCATACAAGAATAGCATCATCACCAAACTCATCAGATACAATTGCCATGAAAAGCGAAAGGTGGTATCTTGCTTCCACTCACGAAGATTGAAAACCAACACCAAAATCGGAAATGCTGCTGCCAGCAGGATCGATAACAAAATGTTGTCCGAATACAGACTCCAAACTTCTGCGAATCCGATACCGACACCTTGTCCTTCCCCTCCGAATACCCCTTGATATTGATACAATAGTCCGCCAAAAGTCGGAAGAAAGCTGACTGCCACTCCTACAAAACGACGCCATTGTACAAGGCCGGCAGATAGCATTCTCAATGCGATGATGATACCCGCTGTAGCGACAAATACCAAGGTGAAACTGGGTTTGGTCATGGTCGTCAAGAACAAAGAGATACTAAAGAATAGATACTCTTTCCATGAAAAAATCGTTTCCGTGTGCTGCGTTTTGGAATCGGCTTTTGTCGGTAGATTGCGTAGGATGACCAGAAATGCAAAGAAGGTCAAGATGGCAAAAGGTCTGGTTGCCAAATAGGTAGCATTGTGATATGGGTTACCCGAAAAGACCCCTAAATACAAATGTTTCATTCCGGGAAACCAGCGACCAAAAGGAGGCAATAGCATTGAAACAAAGAAAATGGTAAAGGAACAAACACTGAAAAGAGGACCTATCAAGATGTGTTTTCGCCCGAATGTTTTTGCCGTGTCTTGATACAAAAAGACATGAAAAGCCAATTTGAGAAAAATCATAGCCAATGCGTTTAAGATAGCCGTCGCCCCTGCCAATGCAACTGTCGGAGGTAAGAAATGATTGAGGAAAGCACCTAGCCAAAAGAAAATAGGATATGGAAACTGATAGGGAGTATCCTGTCCCTGCATTTCCGGAAGGTAATAGATCATATCTGAGGGGTACGTATCCCCTCCTGCTGTTTGACGGAAAAAAAGTTGATATAGGATTCCATTCAATAACGCCCAAATGATCAAAAACAGTAGGATATCCACAATCGTATCTAGTTTTTTTGTCAAGTGCGATTTTTGTTGATTCATCGTCTATTCCTTCTTTTCTATTAAGTCAAAAATGCTATCGCATAATAACGATCTCTACAGAATGGCAATTCTCTAAGCTATGATGTGTATAGGATAAGGTTATTACCATGTTATTTCCAGATAGTCGAAATTGTGCAGAAGTCGCAACTCGCAAATGTATAATACTTGCTGTTGCTATAAACGCCATAGGCATATAGTAACATGAAGAGTCTTGCGACCAACCAATTAATAGTACATGACACCGCTGTAAATCCCCATAAAGTACAAAATCCCGCAAATCAAATGCCAGAAAAACACCATCCACTGCAAGACCAGCATTAGGACACAGCGCAACTCTTTTTTGATGAACCTCTGTGCATTCTTTTTACACGAACCAATGAGGGGTTTTATTGCTATGGTTTGTTCTATTAGTAGCAGTATACTGTCCAAAAACAAAAAGAACAACCCGCACATATAACCCCACGAAAAATTCATATCATATTTGCGAAATCCCTTTTCATATAGAAACAAAAACATGGCGAGGCTGACCAAATAGAGTAGCCATGCAAAGCGAGTGGATTCCCTTTTTTGTGCGACTTTCCGGTTGAATATGACAACAAGTAGCGGGAAACAAATCGCTTTTAAGATAGCTACCGGAATGTTATTGCTATGATGAAGCCATACTTCGGCCAGAGAAAAACCGATCCCGCCAACTTCTCCCGGTGACGGCACGAATACTCCTTGAAATTGATATAGTAAATGCGCAAAAGTCGGGATAAAAAATAAGACAAGCTGCAAGGTCGCAGGCAGGATCGCGAAACCGCCACGAAGCAATCGAAACAAAAGCACCAACCCTGCAGCGCCAAGGAATATGAGGGTAAAACTAGGTTTCGTCATCGTAGCCAACAAAAGCGAAATACCCAAAAGCAATTCTTGTTTCCAACACTTACGAATCCCTTGTTCATACGTAGATAACACCTTGATAAAGATAATAAAAGTCACAATTGCGAAAGGTCTTGCAGCGAGATAGGTCGCATTGTGAAAAGGATTTGGTGTAAAGACACCGACATAATATTGATCAACACCCGGTTGGTATGCACCCGGTGGAAACAGCATGGATACGTAAAAAAGGAAAAAGGTCGCCACACTACACGCAATCCCCCCTAACGCCTTGTTTCCGGAGGATGACGCTGTCTCAGATTTACAAAACAGTTGATTCATATAATATTTGACGATAACCATTGCAAAAGCGTTTAATACGGTCACTACCAGCGCCACTGCAATCGGCGGTGAAACGAAGAGATCCAAAAACGCGCTTAACCAGAAGAGAACCGGATAGGGGAACTCGTAGCCACTCTCTAAACCCTGCATTTCCAAAATATATGCCTTTACATCAGAAGGATAATAGGATTCGCTCCCCATTGATTGACGATAAAACAATCCAAACATCATCACTGTAACGAGTGATAATAAGAAAAAAAAGAAGAACCAATCAAAATGAATCGAATGTTTTTTGTTGTTGGGCATGAACACTCCAATCCTTATCAAGTTTTATTGAAGGACTTCACAGAGGTTTCCGGTACTCATTGGTTGCTTAGATGTTTGTACTTCAGCGATGATCGTCTCGTTGTCTTAGGTTTTTATCAGAATATCAACGCAACATCCTCACTATTCGATGATAAAAAGCTGCTCTAATTGTTTCAAAAGAGAAAGTCCGGCTTGAAATCTTCCCGGCTCATTTAAATGCGTTCCATCGGGGATAAAATTCTGCGCATTCTCTTCATTGATTTTCAACAAAGTATACAAATCACAATATATTGCATCGTTTTCGAGTGCAACTTGAATCGCACGAGCGCGATATTCGCGTAACGTCCCCCCCACCTCGCTCATCACTTCATTTCCTTCCGAAAAAGTGCTGATATAAGTTGGGGACAGAACGATCACCGTAGCGCCGGGATACTTGTCCATCAGTTTTTGCACTCCCAGATTCAAAGCACCATAATAAGATGCATCATCTGTGGAATCACTTGAAGTCACCGGATGTCCCCCAAAGTAATCGTTCAATCCGAAACTGATCACGAAACAAATGTTCCGGTATGCTTTAAAATGTTTGGTATCTTTCCGAAATTGAAGCATCGTCTGATATGCAGCTTCCTCTTGCGGCAACATGGCGACACTTCCATCGAAAAGTTTGTCCAATGTTTCCGGAAAAGATAGAACACTGTTATCACTTGAAGAAGCTGCCATCCCGCCTTTGGCACAGTTGTAAACTTGTGCACCGCTAAAAGCACTGACCACGTTCGGAATAGATGTACTACCTCGATAATTACCTATAATACTATCGCCAAAAAAGACTATTTTCATTTTGTGCAAATCAATGTAAGCAGGGTCATTTGCGTACTTTGTAAGCAAACCTCGAATTTCGTCCAGTTTGTCATCGCCATTCTCTCGATCCACCATATACATCCCTTGGGTCATTCCTGTGTGAAACGCAACCTGCGCAAAAATCAAACGTGCGACTTCCGCATTGTATATACCATCTACATCGTGATTGGCAGGATTGCGAATGAGCCATTCTTGATCACCGGGAAAGAACACTCTGGTATTGGAGTACGATAAGAGGATCTCAAATGATTGTTCATACGCTTGAAACAGCAGATCTTGATGATCCTCTGACAAACGCGCCCATTCTGAAAGAGGCGGGTAGGCATACAGAAAATGAAACACAATATCAGAATGTGCAACTACGCTAAACACTGTAAATGTTTGAAAATTTTTCAGTGTCTGCTGAATATCCCAATTAGCATCTTCCAACTCTTTTAGAAAATCAATGCCCAAATAGGCATATTCAACGGTATCCCACATAGTAGCATTTTCTATCACAAAAGAACGCAGCTGCGCAATATCAGTAAACCGATGCGCCACAGTAACACTCTCGATTCCCATATAATCTGTTAAGATTTCCTCGGAATAGGATTCCGGCGGAAACATAGTCAAATAGACTCCTCTATATACGCGTTCACGTAAAGCAGAACGATCATGTTGAAGTAAAGATGCTCTGAGCTTTTCTATGGTGATCATATTTTGGTGCGCGACAAATTCTTTGGGTGCAGAACGAAACCCAACAATAAGACACAAAAATGCGATAGCACATAAAATTCGTATCCCATTTTTCATCATATGATCCTATTTCTCCTTCGTATCACAGGAAATGAACGTGTTCATGAGGGATGATTGCCGTAAAAAGTAACACTATTTTAACATATGCGTTTAGAATCGCAATGGGAAAATTGCTTTTCCATATCCCTTGTGCTACAATATTCAGTAAAAGCAAAAATCGCTTATATACCGCGAGACGGAGGACGAATGCTCAATCACAAATCAATTTTGATTACCGGTGGAACCGGTAGTTTTGGAAACGCTTTTGTACAGTATGTGTTGGATCATTACGATCCAAGACGCTTGATTATTTATTCCAGAGATGAATATAAGCAAATGGTGATGCGTGAGAAATTCAAGAATCACGAATCAAAACTTCGATTCTTTATCGGTGATGTGCGAGACAAAGACAGGCTGCGCCGTGCTTTAGATGGTGTGGATTATTGCATACACGCTGCTGCGCAAAAACAAGTGACATCTTGTGAATACAATCCACAAGAAGCGATCAAAACAAACATCGGTGGAGCGCAAAATGTTATCGATGCGACACTAGACTGTGGCGTGACCAAAGTCGTAGCATTGTCTACCGACAAAGCAGTCAATCCGGTCAATCTGTACGGAGGAACGAAACTCGTCAGCGATAAGCTTTTTATTGCCGCTAACGCATATGCCGGAAATAAAGATGTGAATTTTTCTATCGTTCGCTATGGCAATGTCGCAGGCAGCAGAGGTTCTGTGATTCCTCTTTATCGCAAACTCATAGAGCAAGGTGTGAAAGAACTTCCCGTTACGGACAATCGTATGACACGTTTCTGGATTAGTTTGGAAGAGGGCGTCCGGTTAGTGATCAAAGCTTTGGAGGAAGCAAAAGGAGGCGAAACTTTTATTTCTAAGATTCCTTCTTTTCGTATCCTTGATCTGGTACAAGCGATGTCAGCTGACGCTACGATCACGCAGATCGGTATCCGCGAAGGAGAAAAGCTGCACGAAGTGATGATTACGCCGGAAGATGCATCCCGGACTTATGAATATAACAATCATTTCGTTATTTACCCGCAGATCGTCTGGAGCGAAAAACGCAAAAATACGCCTACCGGTACGAAGGTGAAGGAAGGCTTTTGTTACAGTTCTGAAACAAATGAATCATGGTTGGACGTGGAGCAGATTCGAGATCTCCTCCAAACGCTCGAATCACATTGACGAAACATAGAACGATCCGGCAGTCGCCGAAGGGAGTGAAGGGATGAATATTTACAAATCAAATGAATCTCAAGAGTATAGTCCAGTCTACTTAAGAAAAATGAGGAAAAAAGACTATGATTTGGTAGTGGCATGGCGTAACAGTGATAAAGTGCGAAGACGCTTCATATATCAAGAGCCATTTACAGTAGCCGGACAGGAAGTTTGGGTACGCACCATGATAGATACCGGTAAGGCAATACAGATGATGATTTGCGAGAGCGATACGAACGACCCGATCGGTTGTGTCTATTTGCGTGATATTGATCACCTACATCTCAAAGCCGAATTGGGGATTTTTATTGGTGAGAATAAAAAAAGAGGAAAAGGATATGGGACATACGCTGCAAAGCTTATGTTAGAATATGGCTTTCACGAAATGAATCTTCATAGGATTTTCCTGCGCGTGTTGGCGGATAACGAAGTTGCGATCAAAAGCTATCAAAAAGCCGGTTTCGTACAGGAAGGTTATCTAAAAGATGATGTTCGAATCAACGGATTCTTTAACGATATCATCTGGATGGCGGCTGTCAATCCCGATGAGACTGACGATGGGAACGAAATAGCTGACCCAAGGAAGCCGGAATAAAACGAAAGGTGCGTCATGACAAAAATCAGTTTTGTAATACCCTGTTATCGATCGGAGCATACATTACCCCTAGTCATCGACGAGATCACTCACTCCGTGCAAACGTTGGCATCTTATTCCTATGAGATCATTCTGGTGAATGATTCTTCACCGGATGGTACGATGGATACGATCCGCCGTCTCTGCGATCAAGACGCACATATCATAGGGATTGATCTGGCTCGTAATTTCGGACAGCATGCCGCGCTGATGGCGGGTTTGCGACATACTACAGGAGAGTTTGTTGTATGTTTGGATGATGATGGACAGACTCCCGCAAACGAAGTGGGGAAATTGATCCAAGCTCTGGAAGATGGTTATGATGCCGTTTATGCCAAGTATGATCATAAACAGCATTCGTCCTTTCGCAATCTTGGCAGCAAACTCAATGAACGCATGACGCGAATCATGTTGGACAAGCCCAAGGATTTATATATCTCAAGTTACTTTGCCGTCAAACAATTTATCGTAGCGGATATGATCCGTTATGACAATTCCTATCCTTATGTGATCGGACTAGTTTTACGCGCTACCAAAAAAATCACCAACGTGATGGTTTCCCACCGTGAGCGAGAAGAAGGCAATTCCGGCTATACGATGAAAAAGCTGCTGGTTCTTTGGTTCAATGGATTTACCTCATTTTCTGTCAAACCGCTTCGCTTTGCTACGGTGATCGGAACCGTCAGTGCGGCACTCGGCTTTGCGTATGGATTGTATACGGTACTCAAGCGATTGATCCTTCCCGATGTACCGATGGGGTACAGTGCCTTAATGTCTGCAATTGTCTTTTTTGGAGGCATGATCATGATTTTGCTTGGTTTGATCGGCGAATATATCGGTCGTATCTATATAAGCATGAATAATTCTCCTCAATATGTGATTCGGGCGAAATATGGTAAAGAATTTGCAAATCAAAACAAAATGTAAGTGGTTATCATTCATACATTCGTTGATCTACGTTTCAAAGGGTACGATTCGGAACCAAGATGTCGAAAAGATTGACAGGAACCCTCTGTGAATGAATACTTTCATACGTATGGGAGTCAAAAATGATAACGATTAGTTTGTGTATGATTGTTAAAAATGAGGAACGGGTATTACGTCGGTGTCTGGATTGTGTCAAGGATCTTGTAGACGAGTTGATCATCGTGGACACCGGATCTACGGACGCAACGAAGCAGATTGCTGCTCAATATACTGATCAGCTTTTTGATTTTCGTTGGATTGATGATTTTTCGGCAGCACGCAATTTTGCGTTTTCGAAAGCAACGCAGGAATATATTTATTCCGCCGATGCGGATGAAGTCATTGATGCAATCAATCAACAACGATTTTTAGAATTAAAAAAGACCTTATCAAAAGAAGTTGAAATCGTACAAATGAAGTACGGTAATCAATTACAATATGGTACAGTATATAATTACGACGAAGAACTTCGCCCCAAACTTTTTCGGCGTTTGAGAGAATTTTGTTGGGAAGGATCGGTTCATGAGATGGTTCGATTAGAACCGGTCATTCTGGAGTGCGACGTGGTGATCACACATATGCCGCTTGCGCCACATGGTTCCAGAGATTTGACTATTTTCAAACAACAAATCCTCTCATCCGTAAAATTATCAAAGCGATTACAAAATATGTACGCGAAAGAATTGTATATGGTCGGAGAGTTGGACGATTTTGCTTGTGCAGCGCACTATTTTGAAGAGTCGGTAGCAAATTCCACCAGAGGGGAGGACGAAATCAAAGAAGCTGCGTGTATCGCTGCCAAAGCTGCAAGATTGGCAGGGGATGAGCTTCGCTTTATGAAATATGCTTGCAAAGCCATAGCACTTGAGAGTTGTTCTGAAATTTGTATGGAATTGGGACTATTCTACGAAGCAAAAGAGGATTTTGAGGAAGCTATTATTTGGTATTATAACGCCGCTTATCAAACGACACCTAGTCTGTCGATCACCGCAGGTACTTCATTACCTCTCAACGGAATCGCTCGGTGCTATTACATCCTTGGTAAACCGGATGACGCAATTGAGTATGAGAAGCTGGCACGAGAAGCGAGTCAGCCTCGGATGGAGGGATAATGTGTAGGCGCAGCAACAAAAAAAGGTCATTATAAATTTAAAAAATCTGGATAAAGTGACGAAACGGCGACAGAAATCTGCTTTGGAGATACGATTCTGCCGCCGCTTTATATTTTGAAGATACGAAAGAGTGTAGTTGGCGGAACACAGAATGTGACGTTTAACATCCTAGCTCCAGTTCCGAAAACAACTTGTCCTCGGGATGATGAGGATTGAATCCTTCCGGTAAAATCCATTCTTCTATTTCGTTGTCTGTTTTGATCTCAACAGGGTCGTTTTGTAGAATAAACCGAGCTTCGCCATCCGTATCGATCACCTCGGTTTCTTTGGTTCCGTTTTCTTCTTGGTAATTGGTGTGATCGCTGTTTGGATCAGCCTTCTTGCTGCACCTACCAAATAGATTTCTAATATTATTTTTCTCATCTATCTCTACTTTTCTTACTTTAAAAATTCATTACAAAAATTGTCATGACAAGACGTAATGGCTTTCTCTTTACTAACCCCATAGTACTGATATGAAGCTATTATTCTTTCTCTTAAACCACTATCGCACATACATCCATTTACTTTTTTCCTACACTCCATAAACGCTTTGTATCCCTCCTTACCTTTATGCCATTTATCACAAAGCTGGCACTTTGATCCGTTGTTCACTTGGTAATTTGCTGATATAGTGTATGTAGCAATCACTACGCTCCTGCTCTCGTCTTTTAACGAGTTCATGTAGCTAGTTCCACATATTTCATTGTAACCTTTATCCAACTCCCATAACATGTACTCTATCTGAGTATCAAGATCATACCAATTATTGCTATTACCTGCGCGGTTTATGAGCTTCGATCTTCTTCCACCGTCCCACTGTACTATGCCAAATGCGTGACCGCTGTTGTTAACTGTATTTCCACTTGCCGTACCACCTTCTCTACAGTTTTCACACCATTTCGTGTAGGAGTGATTGCTCGAGTTGTTCTGTATTACTGTTGGATCAAAGGTTCTGTTCTCATTACATAAGTTCCCAAGTATGCCGGCTATGGCTATATCGTTGTACCCGTGGTTTTCCAATGCCTCCCTTATCTTTGACTCGCGTTGTTTAACATCGTCATCTGTCGGTATATACGGTAAGTATTCATCGTAATCTGGACCGCCTGGTTCCTTCTTACCACAACCTGCCAGAACCACCAAACAAATTACTAGAATTATTTTTCTCATATCGTTCCTCTTCTCCTTTTCTTTTTTACTTCACTAATCAAAATTCGTTATGACAAGACGCCGTAGCCTCATTATCACTAAATTCGAAGTAATTGTAGGCTGTTTGTATTCTTGTTTTGAAGCTACTGTCGTATATGCAACCTTGAATCTCTCTAGCATTTTGATTTAGAAGTGGATAATTAACGTTATCAGGTACTTTGTTTTATCAGCCTATATCCAATCCTTCTTTTTCCGCCTCGGACTTCAGCTTTTCAATTTCTAATTCTGCTTTGAGATTTCTAAGCTCTGCTTTTTTATTAAGGCTTCCTTTTCGATTTCTGAAATGTATCCTGTATTCGTCGTTCCTAACATACTTTTCGTTACTCTTCAGGCGTCGGCGAACGCGTGAATTGTAACCATTGCACACAATAAACAGTAATTAATTGCAACTCAATTTTGACAATCCGATCTCAAATATCCACGACAAATTATTCGATTTTCAAAGAGCTTTCGAATATTTTATCTCTTATATCGCTAAACTAAAACCATCTATAGTTCCTTTTCGTAAAATTCGACATTATTTTTACTTAATTTTTCACATACCATGTTTTTCGTCCGCTTCAGCGGACATCTAATCGGTATTGAAAAGCGTTCTTTGCTTTTCACATTATACCATTATCATCATATAGCCAGTATTTATCCTTGTTTTCGGAACATTCCTCTGTACCGAACTGCAACTTTCTGACACTTCAAATCGTAATAGAGATGCCAGTATTGTAAATACTATATTTGCAGTTCGCATTAACTCCGCTATACTCGTATAAATGTAGAAAAATCCAAAATTCATTTATCAAACAAATGAACATCTCAAGACATTGTGTAAAATCAATTGACGTAATTAAAGTTTTTTGATAAGCTAACTTCACTTGATCATCTCATGATCTATTACACATTTCAGATTTTTTCATATGCGGTTTCCGCACAGTTTCAAAAAAAGGTAAACTTAAAATCACAAAATGAACATTGGAGGAATTGCATTCATTTAGCTATTTTGCTATACTAAATGCAATTGTAAACCATTTCGTCCGGTTTCCTCCAAGACAAAAGGAGGAAAACATGACAACGCACCAGAATCAAGAACAACCGGAACCAAAGAAGCTGGGATCTTCGAAAAAACCAAGTCTTTTCAAAAAGCAAACCGAACCTATTTTCATGTCTCCGTTAGACGATCCTGTTTTAAATGCCATTTTTGATAATGTAAAGAACGCGGGGTTGGCAGCACAGAGTTTGGTGGGAAGCATCCTACAAGAGGATGGACATCGCATCAAGAGAGTCATCAGCGTCGTACCGCAAAGATACTACAAAATATATCCGAATAAACGTGGGTGTAGAGTTGATATTCTGATAGAAACCGAAGACAACGAGACGATCATCGCTGAAGTACAAACATCTAAGGAACCAATGGGAACCAGAAACCTCTTTGAAGCGGCACAAGTTATTCTGGCGAACAGTCCCAAAGGCTCTGATGTATGGAAACACAACAAAATCATGCCCCGAATCTACATCATCAACATTTTGGATTTTATCTTGAGGGATAATCACGATGATGCGATTCAACCGGTAGGGATCCTCTACGCAAAAGGAACATCCGATGTTGCGATCCCCAATTTGCGAATCTACAATGTTCAACTTCCCTTGTTTCGCACAAAAGAACATGATTTTGATAAACCGCTTGATGCATGGTTATACATACTGGATACTGCTCACCAAAAAGAGATCCCGGTAGGAGAGGTGATTGCCATGAATGAAAAATTAAAGAAAACGGTAGAAGCTGACTTAGGTCTGAAGCAATTTACTCGTCAGTATGCAAGAGCTTCCGCGAGTGCGAAAACACAAAAAGAATGGGCGATGTACTGTAGTGAAAAGATGCGGATGAAGGGAATGCTTTGGGCCGCCGAATCTACCGGTGAAGCCCGAGGAAGAACTGAGGGACAATTACAAGATATTCGGAATCTGATGGTATCGATGAATATGTCTGCAGAACAAGCTATGAAAGCATTATTAATACCGCAATCAGAAATATCACATTATACAACATTACTACAAGATAGTAATGGAGATATTCGGTAATTTCCCTACATTTCGTAGATCCTTCAGATATCTTCCGT
>JAISHZ010000085.1 GCA_031262285.1 Lachnospiraceae bacterium
ATGTATCTCGTCAAAGTGGGGTCTATTTTTGACAGGACGGCGTTTTTCTTGGCGCACTCTATCATCGCCTTTGCGGCATCGACGTGGCACACCCTTGCGCCTGCCTTTGCCGCCGCCACCGTCGCTCCGCCTGTGTAGGCAAATAGATTGAGCACCTTGATCGGTTCGCTTCGCTTACGGCTCGCTTCGCGAATACGCTGTGCTGCCCAATCCCAATTGACTGCCTGCTCCGGGAAAATACCGGTATGTTTGAAGCGAAATGGTTTGAGCCGAAATGTCAGCTTACCATATGTAATACTCCATTCATCCGGAAGGTCAAAAAATTCCCACTCGCCCCCGCCTTTTTCACTCCTATGATACTGTGCGTTGGGTTTGGTCCATGCTTCGTGCTTTTTGTGTGAATCCCAGATCACTTGCGGGTCGGGACGAATCAAACGATAGGGTCCCCATTGTTCTACTTTTTCCCCATTTGAGGTATCGATGATTTGATACTCTTTCCACTGATCTGCAATCCACATATCTTACCCTACCCTATCCTATTTAGCACGTCAGCAAAACATTCTCACAGGAAGTTTGAATGAGTGTCCCGCCTTGTCCGCGTAATGTTTCACGAATCGTCGCCACAGAGCTGATGATGACTTTCCCTTCTTTGTGTTTTTCGAGATAGGTAATCGCCGCCTCTATCTTGGGACGCATCGTGCCTTCTTCAAATTCTCCCAGCTCCATCCATTTCTTCGCAGAAGCGAGATTCATTTGCTTGATGGCTTTTTGATCGACAGTACCAAAATCTAAACATACATAAGGAACACCTGTTAAAATAATCAGTTCATCTGCATCGAGTTTGGTTGCCAGTTTCCCGGCGATTGCGTCCTTTTCGATAACAGCAGATGCACCGGTGAGTGCTCCCTGCTGTTCAATCACGGGAATCCCACCCCCTCCGCAAGCAATCACGACTTGACCGACATCCGATAACGTCCGAATCGCTTCGAGTTCCACGATATCGATGGGCTTTGGAGCTGCTACGACACGACGAAAACCTATTCCTTCATATTCTTTTACATAATTCCCTTTGTCTATTTCATTTTGTGCTTCCTCGGCACTTAATAAACCGCCGATTGGCTTGGATGGCGCGTAAAACGCGTCGTCATATGGATCAACAGTGACTTGTGTCAATATAGTGCAAACCGATTTTGAAATTCCTCTGATCAATAGCTCGGAGCGCAGGGCATTTTGGATATCGTACCCGACATATCCTTGGCTCATCGCAGAGCAAACGCACATAGGCGCAGGGCTGTATGTGACATCTTCCGATGTTTTTTCTGAAGAGCGTTTGAGTTCAGTCATCGCTCGATGGATCATGTTGACTTGCGGACCGTTACTATGTGTAATAATCAGAGAAGCATTGGACTCCACCAGATCCGCCAACGCTTTCGCAGTGATGCGAACGGCATCCCATTGTTGCGTGATCGTATATCCCAAGGAATCATGTCCTAAAGAAACCACGACTCTTTTTTGTTCCATCCTTCCTCCCTCCGGGTGCGTGTACACCTCAATCAGATACAAGAAAACCCCAGAGCGACCATCTGGGGTTCAACCACGTCTTGAATGAAATTATCGTAGCACAAAAGAGGTGTAACGTCAAGTGATTGAAATCTTTCCAAAACTCTGCTATGATCGAAGGAATACAAGCACTACAAGAACTGAGCATTTGCGGATCGAGTATGAGGTATTACCACTTTCCTCTCCAAAGGAGTACAAGCTTATGTTATACATGTTTTTCCCCACACGTTATACGGCTTTCATCGCATTTGCCGGGATCGTGTTCGCATTCGCGGTTACGATCGTAGCAATGCAGCTGCTTAACCGCTACTTACCAAAAGATGCGGGGCGTCAATTTGCCCATGACGGTAAACTTTCCATTGGGAAACCGAGGGGAGCGGGGATTTTGTTTGTGCCGGTATTTTGTCTGTGCGCCATGCTGTTTGCGCCGATTGACGTCGAAATGGCGATTTACCTCATTTTACTATTGATCATCATGATGACCGGATTCCTGGATGATGCTTCTTCTACTCCATGGGGCGAACTCAAAAAAGGCTTTTTAGATTTGTGCGTCGCCGGAATGGTCGCTTATACGTATTTACGATTTCATCCCCCTACATTGACGCTTACCATTTGGGATACTCAAGTCACTTTGCCGCCATTGGTATTTGCTCTTGGGATCATGGTGTTGGTCTGGATATCCGTCAATGTCACCAATTGTGCCGATGGTGTGGACGGTCTCTCCGGTACGCTCACTTTGATTTCCATCATGAGTGTATATATGATCCTGCGATCCATGGAAGGAGAAGCGCTACTTGCGGCAGATTTTTTGGAACAGCCGCACTTATACTCCTATTCCATTTTGCTTTTTGCCGTATGTATACTGGGTTATCTATGGTACAACGCGACACCGAGTCGGTTGATGATGGGAGATGCAGGCTCTCGTTCTATGGGGCTTTTCATCAGTATCGTGATTTTAAGAACCAATGACCCATTTTTGTATCTGTTGATTGCATTCGTATTATTGATGGACGGCGGTCTTGGGTTGGGAAAGGTGTTTTTGATCCGTTGTTTCCGTATCCGGATCTTGAAATCTGTTCGGACTCCTTTGCACGATCATGTCCGCAAAGTGTGGAATTGGTCCAATACGCAAACAGTCTTTCGTTTTGCGATTATTCAAATATTGATTAGTATGGCAGGCATTGCATTGATGAATAGAACCGGTTGATTCTTGTATGAGAAGCAGTGCATTTTAATCGAACTACTTGATCACCGTATGAGAAGCAGCGCATTACTAAATAGAACTACTTGATCACCGTATGAAAAGCGGCGCATTTTTAATAGAACTACTTGTTTACCGTATGGTAGAAGGGAGCGTTATGTACGACAAATTGACGAAAAGTGATATACAGAAAATGGAAGAAGAAATCGAACATCGGAAGTTAGTGATTCGCCCCAAGGCACTTGACGACCTAAAAGAAGCTCGTTCTCACGGCGATTTAAGTGAGAATTTCGAGTATTACGCGGCGAAGCGCTTCAAGAATCAAAACGAAAGCCGCATTCGCTATTTAAACAATATGATCCGCACCGCCAAGATTATATCCGATGATTCTGCTGACGACGAGGTTGGGTTAGACAATCTCGTGACCATCTCTTTTTTGGATGATGGTTCGACCGAAGACTATCGATTGGTCACTACCGTTCGCGCCAATTCATTAAAAGGGTGCATTACACCGGAATCCCCTCTTGGCAGAGCATTGATGAAAAGAAAGGTTGGAGATGTGGTTCATGTGACGGTAAGCAACACGGATAGCTACGACGTAAAAATCGTACGAATCACCAAGACTGACGACGATATTGCGCTCAATCACTTTTAAATCTTACGATAAAACAAATGATAAATCCTACATCAACCGCATACCGTTTCAAAATAAATGACAATTCACACATTCGCCAATAGGAGCAATTCATGAAATCTTACTTGTTATTTGATCTGGACGGTACATTGACCGATCCCAAGGAAGGCATTACCAAATCAGTCGCATATGCACTGCAATCTTTTGGGATAAACGAACCGGATCTCAATCAACTAACCCCTTTTATCGGACCACCCTTATTGAATAGTTTCAAGGAATTTTACGGACTCGATGAGAAACAAGCGCAACTTGCCGTTGAGAAATACCGCGAACGATTTGCTACCACAGGGATCTTTGAAAACAAAGTATACCGTGGGATCGGCGGGATGTTGAAAGAATTGAAAAAAAACGGAATGCATCTGATGATTGCTTCCAGCAAACCGGAACACTATGTTCGCCAAATCTTAGAGCATTATAAGCTTGCACAATATTTCGAAGTGATCGTCGGAAGCAATATGGATCACACCAGAACCGACAAGAAGGACGTCGTCCAGGAAGTGTTGCGTAGATGCGCTCTCAAATATGGGACTCCACCCAAAGCAGAAAAGATGTATTTGATCGGAGATCGCAAATTTGATGTGATCGGAGCGAAATCCTTCGGCATTGAAAGTGTGGGTGTCACCTATGGTTACGGTAGTATCGAAGAATTGCAAGAAGCAAATGCGGATTTTATCGTACAAAGTGTTGGAGAATTAAGAGATTTTCTGCTTCGAGGCACAAAAGATCCGATCATCCCATCCACCCTATTTGCAAAAATTTGGGCGATCGCATTCCCGATGCTACTCTTTCTGGCGGTTCGTCGAGTGAGCCAGATGATCGTGTCTATTTTGATCATGACGATTGGTCTGTACACATCAGAAGAAATCGGACAACTATTGTTTATTCATCAAGAAGGTGCGGCAGTTGGCTTTTCCGATACCGCAGGTATCATGATTACCACCATCTCCTATCTGTGTGCCGCATTGGTGGTCAGCAAAAGAGCGATCGCGTTACTGCAATGGGCTAGAAAAGATCTTTCCCTACTCCATCTTCGTATCGCACCTTTCAAAGAATATGTTTTGTTGGGTATCATGACACTTGCTTCGATCTTTGGAGTGAATATGCTCTTAACCCTCCTGCAACTGACATCTGAAAGCGCTCTTTATCCTATTTCAACCTTTCCACCGTCTCCGGTGCTGACGATTTTGGGCGTATTGTGTTATGGGTTGATCACCCCGCTTGCAGAGGAACTACTGTTTCGTGGGATCCTGTTACAAAAATTACGGCTAGTCACCACGCAAAATCGAGCAATCCTGATTTCCGCCTTCCTTTTTGGCTTTTATCATTTGAATGTAACACAAGCAATTTATGGATTTGTCATCGGTATGATCATGGCATATGCGTATCTCAATTTCGGAAAGTTTTGGATTCCGCTTGCGATACATATGCTATCCAATCTTTTGGCGTTTTTCTTCAATTTTTTCGGACTCTCCGGTACGATACTCCTCAATTGGCCGCTATGTGTAGGATTTTTGTGTATATTGATCGGTACTGCTTTCCTTCTGATCAAAGCACAATCCGCCCAACCAATGGGGTACAAAAGATTATCGTAAAATTTTAATCATAGGGTTAACTTTATCACTTAGCCAACCGATAAGAACATTAGCTAAAAATGGTTGCTGTTCCAATCGGGACGACTCCAAAATCATGGATGATTGATGTTGCATAACGCAACAGAGAGGAGACGGTATGAATGTAAACGGAATTACATCTAATCAAGCGCCAGCGGTAGAAGCTTACGCGAAGGGGAAAGAGAAAGAATCTCCTGCCGCGAACGCATCGACCACCCAGAGCTCCGTCGCTGAAAGCGCTGCGGTATACGAACCTTCGAATAAAAGCGTCGATACGAAGACGATAGCTGCCAATCCAACTTTAGTCAAAAAGATGAAAGCTGATTTGAATTCCAAAAACGAGCAACTTCGTGGTATCGTCGAGAAGATGATGAGCCAACAGGCTAATGCTTATGGGCAAGCAAACGATATCTGGAAATTCCTGGCCAGTGGCAATTACACGGTAGATGCCAAGACAAAACTTCAAGCGCAACAGGATATCGCAGAAGACGGTTATTGGGGAGTAGAACAGACTTCTGATCGTATCGTTGATTTTGCGAAAGCTTTAGCAGGAGACGACCCCGAGAAATTAGAAGAGATGAAAAATGCCTTTCTCAAAGGCTTCAAACAAGCAACAAAAGCATGGGGATCTGATCTTCCTGATATTTCACAACGTACTTATGATGCCGTTATGAAGAAATTTGACGAATTGACAGGATCAGAAGACAGTTCGTTAGATCTTTCGACCGAGGCAGTTCCGGAGTAACATCCGTTCTGTATATTTTTCCACTTTTTTCATTTTTCAAAAACCTTTCGGAAAGAAGCAGTCGTATTGATACGGCTGCTTCTTTTCGTCCGAAACACTATTTTGGTCAAGTCCCTTTGATGATTAAAAGTTTCTGACCGGGAGTGAGTTCATCGCCGGTTAAGTTGTTTGTATTTTTCAGACTTTCTACGGAAACATAATACTGTTTTCCGATATTCCACAAATTATCTCCTGCTTTTACCGTGTAGACGCACATTCCCGGTAGTTTCCCAAGTTTCGCGTTGTCTAACGGAGCGATGTTGACAGATTCTATCAAATCCATGGGTACATTTTGGAACACAGTAGTATGAAATACTAAGATCGCTTTGACATCCATGTCTTCGCCGTCTAACATATTTACCTGCAACTGCTCCACCTCTGCGTGGATCTTGCTCACATCCTCTTGTTTGATTCCTGGCACTTCCAATGTATAGTGGTAAGGTATCTGCTCTTGAATACCGGCATATGGATAATCATCGTCTCCTGTAACATACATGACTTGTATCTGTAAACTACCGGAAAGTTCAATTCCATTGGAAGTGATCTCTTGATGATCAAGCGTAACTTTGCCTTCACTGTGAAGAAGTTGCAATATCGGCGGATTCGAACCATTGATGTGAACGTGCTCTGCGAGTTTTGATTTTCCGGTGACCTTTGCCAAGAGCTTTCTCAAGTTTGCCGGATTTTTTACCGCTTCCACTTCTTGTGTAACTCCATAAATATCAGAAAGGACTTCTACTTTTTCTTCTTCATATAGCTTGATACAGATGTCTATGGTTAATTCCATACTCAGATTGCGTTCCTCCCCGTCAAGGTCGGGACGAACCGCAATCTCCTGCTGCCCCAAACAATATCGTATGTCCGGAATCATCCCATCGCGGCAACCGTAGCATTCCAAAGTGCCATTGAAAGGAATCACCGTTTCAAAAGAGCGAATAGAGCGATCCTCTCCTTCTCCTTCATACAATGCAAACAGATGAATATCCCCTTGCAAATTGATCTTTCCTTGGATAACCTTAAATTCTACGTCACGCAAAGAAACGCAATTCCACAAAAGTCGGTAAATATTCGGATAATTTGCCGGAAGAGTGATTTCTTCTTTCACGCGAAAGATATCGTTTTTGTCAATCGCGATTTGCGCCAGATCCATCGGTGTCTTGCGATATTCAATGGGTGCCTTGTCGGGAGCCAAGTTCGCAATCTCATTGGGTGCAATGTCAATAGGCATTACCTCATCATAAAGCTCTTCCACTCTCGCGTTTAAGTTTACGACGGACTGGCAGCTCAGCTTTCGAGAGTTGATAAGGTTAATACTTAAATCTTCCAGATCACCGTCAACAATCACAGCGTCTGTGCCGTCTGTCCCCTGCATATTGATTTTTTCTTCAAACGGTATTTTACCGTCGAGCGTCACCAAACTACTCCCACCCTCATTGGTGTGATAGAGGATAGAAAACAGCAATTTCCCTTTCACATTCACCTGATCGGTCGATGGTTTGACTTCGTCAATGACCACACTACCTTTTTCAAAATTGATGGTGCTGACATCCGGTTTGCTTTCCGGTATGTTCATATCGTCCTCAAGGGAAATCTGATTGGAAGCTTCCGTACGAACGCGGTCCATATGTAAGTTCTTTCTTAATAATTCCACAACATAGTACCTCCATATCTATACTTATCATATATATATGAAAGGATCCTGTAGAATATGAGTAAAGAATAAATCAGACCCTTGCGAAATTATGCATTCTGCATAATTTCGACTGCGCGGGATAGTGGCTGTGAATAGTAACATAAATCAATCAAAATACCGCACAGTACCCCAATCCCAAAAAGGTACGCGATAATTTGCAGATTGTCCTTTTTATTGTGGTTCACGCGTAGTAGCACGAGCAAACCGATGCCTGCGCCTACCAACAACCCGGACATCATCGCACCAAAACTCATCGCGCCATTGAGATAAAGTGATGTAATGGCTACGGAGGCTGCACAATTGGGGATCAGTCCGACCAAAGCGGCGACAAGTGGTCCTATGATGGGTGATTTCATCGCCAAATTTTGCAGCATCTCTTCTCCACCATAATGTAGTATCCCATTTAACGCGAAAGTAAAAAGAAGGATATATCCGGTGATTTTGATCGTGTGGCGAAACGCAGAACCCCAAATGCCCCGTTCACAGTGACAATGTTCATTGACACAAATGTCATGAATATGATCCGTCTCGTGTTCCTCTCGTCTTGGGCATAGTTTATCAATCACAAATCCCGCCATGATCCCGATCGCGATTTTCAGCAGGAGAATTAAGGCAATGATTCTACCTTCCACTTGTTTGGAGATCATAATCGGCAGCATTTCATCGGATGTGGATAAATAGATCGCGATAAGGGTTCCTCTCGTGATGATGTGTCCCACATAGAGATTGGATGCCGCAGCGGAAAAACCGCATTGAGGTATCGCGCCTGCCAATCCTCCTGCAATGGGACCTAGTTTGCCTGCTTTCCCAATGACTGCTGTCGCTTTGTTTCCCATTTTGTGTTCCATATATTCCATCGCTAAATAGGCGATCAGTAAAAATGGGATGAGTTCAATGGTGTCAAGGAGTGTGTGTTCCAAAATATGTGTCATTTATGATTACCATTCACGAGTTGCTATTTGCGGTTACATTTTTGGTGGTTGGATTTCGGTGCTTGGATTTCGTCGTTCAGCGTTTATAAGGCGTGGTTACTAGGACGAACCGCACAGTACCGTAGGGAGTTTTGGGTGTTAGACTCTCTGGGCGTTCCGATGAGCCCATGGCAGTGAAAATGCGCGCACAAGCAAGCGCTCATTTTCACTTGGTCTCATCTCCACAG